>JAFAEU010000294.1 GCA_023423855.1 Pseudomonadota bacterium
ACCCTGCCCCGCAGCAGCCCGCCGCGCAGCAGACCCCGGCCACCGGCCAGGATGCTTCCACGCTCGACACCATCGTCGTCACGGGCCTGCGCAACAGCCTCGAGAACTCGATGGGGATCAAGCGCGACACCAGCTGTGTCGTCGACGCGATCAGCGCCGAGGACATCGGCAAGTTCCCCGACACCAACCTCGCCGAGTCGCTGCAGCGCGTCACCGGCATCTCGATCGAGCGCCGCAACGGCGAGGGCGCGCAGGTCACGGCGCGCGGCTTCGGCCCGGGCTTCAACATGGTCACGCTCAACGGTCGCCAGGTCCCGGGCGCCGACGGCTACTCCAACGGTGACTCGGTCACCGGCGGCGTGGGTTCGGGCACCCGCGGCTTCAACTTCGCCCAGCTCGCGTCCGAGGCGATCAGCGGCATCACGGTGTTCAAGACCGGTCGCGCCAACTCGCCCAGCGGCGGCATCGGCGCCACCATCGACATCCTGACCGGTCGTCCGCTCGACCAGGCGCCGGGCCTGAACTTGAACGCCGGCCTCAAGCTCGGCTCCGACCAGTCGCAGACGATCGGTTCCAGCATCACGCCGGAACTGTCCTCGATCCTCAGCTACGCCAGCCCCGACAAGCGTTGGGGCGCCAGCCTCAGCACCAGCTTCCAGACGCGCAGGGGCGGCGACGTCCAGGCCACCGAGAACCAGTGGAATATCCGCCAGTGGACCGGTGCCGACAATGCGTTCCGCTCCGACATCAACATCGTCAACGCGCCGCAGGTCGGCGACCTCTACACCATCCCCAATGACCTGCGCTATGCGTTCTCCAACTTCGAGCGCACGCGCATCAACAGCCAGGCGGTGCTGCAGTTCGCGCCGACCGATGCGCTGACCCTGACCCTGGACTACACCTACTCCAGCAACGAACTCACCGAGGACCGCGCCGAGCAGGGCATCTGGCTGAACCAGGGCGGCGGCTTCACCCACATCGAGTTCGACACCAGTGGCGCGGTCGCGGTGCCGGTCTACATCCGCGAGGTGACCGGCCACAAGGACTTCGGCTACGAGCAGCAGCGCAACGAGCAGAAGTTCACGCTGGACTCGATCGGCTTCAACGCCGACTGGCAGGTGACCGACCGCTTCAACCTGTCCTTCGACGCCCACAACTCGAAGACCCAGAGTCTGCCGAACGACCCGATCACCGGCGCCAGCGCAACCTTCTTCAGCCTGGCCGGCACCAATGCCGTCGGCGGCACCCGCAACTGCACCGGCGCCTACTGCGACGGCAACTGGGCGCAGGAGCTCTACTTCAACAACGGCCTGCCGATCGGCGCGCGCACCTGGTTCCCGTCGCAGACGGCCGCACTGGCCAATGCCAACGGTGTGGTCAATCCTGACTTCCCGGCCGGCCAGGTCGGTTCGCAGGTCCGGCGCATCTGGTACACGCGCCAGGAAAGCGAGGTCAAGCAGGGCCGCATCGACGGCTCGCTTGAGTTCGACAACGGCCGCTTCCAGTTCGGCCTCGACTCCTCGAAGGTGTCGATGCGCCGCTTGAACTCGAACGACAACTATGCCGCGCTCGGTGACTGGGGCGTGGCCAACGTCGGCAACGAGCCGGGCATGCTGGCGCTGCTGAACCCGATCAGCATCGTGGGCATGTTCAACGACTTCGACACCAGCGGCGCCGCGCCCGGCGCATGGTGGGGCAATGCCAGCCAGCTGGCGGCGTGGGCGTCGGAGGTCTACGGCGTGCCGACCACCTACGGCGCGAACCTGGCGAACAACGACCTGATCGAGGAAAAGACAAACGCCGTCTACCTGCAGTACGAGTGGAACGGCGAACTGGGCAGCCTGCCGGCCAACCTGGTCATCGGCGCGCGCTACGAGCAGACCGACATCACCTCGACCTCGCAGGTCACGATCCCGCAGTCGATCGTGTGGCAGGACGACAACGACTTCACCCGGCTCAATTCCTCCTCGATGCAGCCGTTCGCAGAGGAATCCAGCTACAACTACCTGCTGCCCAACCTGGACTTCAGCGTTGACTTCACCAGCGACCTGAAGGGCCGCGTCTCGCTCAGCCAGACGATCGCGCGCGCGCCCTACGGCAACCTGTACGCGGGGCCGAATCCGGGCAACCCGACCGGCTCGGTGTTGGTCAACCCGACCATGCGCGCGGCCGGCACTGCGCAGAACCCTGCGCTTCTGCCGCTCGAGTCCGACAACGTCGACCTCGCGCTGGAATGGTATTTCGCGCCGTCCAGCTATGTCTCGCTCACGTTCTGGGACAAGCGGGTCGACAACTTCATCGGCAACACCGTGGTCCAGGAAAGCCTGTACGGGCTGACCGACCCGACCTCGGGCCCCGATGCGCAGGCGGCACTGGCGTTCCTGCAGAGCGCGGCCTGCGTCAGCCAGGTCACCGCCGCCGGCAACGACCCGAACATCTGCTCGGCCAACAACGTCGCGCTGTTCACCGCGCTGGCGATGCTCCGCAACGAGGCGGCCACCGGCGGCCTGGCGGCCTACAACGGCAGCGACGCGCAGTGGCAGGCGATCGCCACCGCCTACGACATCGTGGGCGAGGCCGACGACCCGCTCTACATGTTCAACGTCAACCGCCCGGTCAACCAGCAGAAGGCGAGGATCCACGGCTGGGAGCTGGGCGGGCAGTACTTCTTCGGCGACAGCGGGTTCGGCGTCGCCGCCAACTACACGCTCGTCAAGGGCGACGTGGGCATCGACGACGCGGCGGCTCCGGGCGTGAACCAGTTCGCCCTGACCGGCCTGAGCGATACCGCCAACGCCGTGTTCATGTACGAGAAGTACGGCTGGTCGGCGCGACTGGCCTGGAACTGGCGCGACAAGTACCTGATTGCCGCGAACCAGAACGGGTCCAACACCAACCCGTACTACGTCGAGGAATACCAGCAGTGGGACCTGAGCGTGAGTTACCGGTTCAATGACCAGTGGTCGGCTGGCTTCGAGGCGATCAACCTGACCGGCGAGGACGTGCGCTGGCACTCCCGCACCGAGAACATGATGGTCAAGTTGATCGACCAGAGCCCGCGTTACATGGTGGGACTCCGTTACAGCTTCTGATACCAACCCTCTCCAGGGGTCGGAAGCTGTGAAGAGTGGGGGGCCGTTGCGCGCGCAGCGGCCCCTTTTTTCTCTGGGGTCAGGGAACCCGGAAACCTTGTCATTTCGACCGCAGGGAGAAATCCCGTTTCCGGCACAGGGAAAAGGAAGATTTCTCCCTGTGGTCGAAATGACAAGGTTTTCCTTCTTTCGCAACCCGTCGCTCGCCTCGTTTCCGGCGCGCAGCGGTGGCATGATGGTGGAAGAGTCGTGACGGGCGTCGAACGCGGCGGTGGGTCGCGTCGATGTTGCGACACAAGGGCACAGCTGGAGCCGACATGGCGCGATACGAACTGCTGGACAACGTGACCCACAAGGACCTGCGCGTGGTCATGAGCTTCGGCGCGGGCTTCGGCGACGCGGTGGGCATGGTGCCGGCGTATCCCACCGAGTTCGCCGAGCTGCAGCGCGAGTACCCGATCTTCTTCCGCAAGGACGAAGGCAGCGGCGAGTACCAGGCCGTCGCGCTGCTGGGCTTCGACCACGGCGAGAACCTGTTCCTCAGGGGCGAGCGCTGGGGCGCGAGCTACCTGCCCGGCGCGGTGGCGCGCGGGCCGTTCCTGATCGGATTCCAGGAGCAGCAGGTCGACGGCGAGCCGCGACGCACGCCGGTCATCCACGTCGACATGGAGCATCCGCGCGTGTCGCGCAACGGCGACGGGGTCGCGGTGTTCCTGCCGCAGGGCGGGCGCAGCCCCTATCTGGAGCACGTCACCACCGTGCTGGGCGGCATCAACGATGGCGTCGAGGCCGGCAGGGCCATGTTCGCCGCGCTCGATGCGCTGGCGCTGATCCAGCCCGTCGACGTGGACGTGCGCTTCGACGACGCGCGCGGCGCCAGCCTCACCGGCCTGCACGGCATCGACCGCGAGCGCCTGGCGGCGCTGGACGCGCAGCAGTTGCATTCGCTGCATCGGGACGGCTGGCTCGAGGGCGTCTACCTGGTGCTGTCGTCGTTGCACAACATGCGCCACCTCATCGCCGAGAAGCAGCGCCGCCTGCGCGAGCAGGCCGATGCGGAGCAGGCCGCCTGAGCGCGATCGACATGGCCGAGATGTCCGCCAGCGTCCGCGTCTTCGAACAGTGCCGACCCGACGCGCTGCCGCTCGACGAGCTGCTGGCGGGCGGCGAACCCGCGCTGCTGCGGGGCATCGGCCGCGACTGGAGCCTGGTGCAGGCCGGCCTGCGGTCGACGCAGGCGGCGATGGACCACCTGCGCGAGCACTACAACGGCCGCCCGGTGCCGTACTCCTGGGGCCCGCCGGAAACCGCCGGGCGCCCGTTCTACAGCGAGGACTTCACCGGCCTGAACACCGAGGCGCGGCGCGGCGGGCTGGACCGGGTGCTGGACGAGATCGCGGACCATCTCGACGATCCCCGGCCACCGACGTGGTATGTCGCCTCGCTGCTGGTTGACAACGTGCTGCCGGGCCTGCGCGCGGGCAACGACCTGGATTTCGCCGCGCACGGCGTGCAGGCGCCGCCGAGCATCTGGATCGGCAACCGCACCACCGCCTCCTGCCACTACGACGCGCTGAACAACATCGCCTGCTGCGCGGTCGGGCGCAGGCGGTTCACGCTGTTCCCGCCGGACCAGATCGGCAACCTGTATCCCGGGCCGCTGGAGCCGACGCCCGGCGGGCAGGCGGTGAGCATCGTCGATTTCGACGCGCCGGACTTCGAACGCTTCCCGAGTTTCCGCGACGCGCTGGCGCAGGCGCGCCGCGTGGTGCTGGAGCCGGGCGACGCGGTCTTCATCCCCAGCATGTGGTGGCACCACGTGCAGGGGCTGGCGCCGTTCAACGTACTGGTCAACTACTGGTGGACCGGCATGCCGGCGCACATCCCGGCGCCGATGCTCGCGCTCTACCACGCGCTGTGGGCCATCCGCGACCGGCCGGAGCGCGAAAAGCAAGCCTGGCGCGAGGTCTTCAACTACTACGTGTTCGGGCCCGCCGGGCGCGCGGGCGAACACCTGCCGGAGCCGGCGCGCAGGGTGCTCGGGCCGGTGGACGAGACGATGGCGCGGCAGCTGCGGGCGATGTTGATCGGGAAGTTGAATCGGTGATTGGTGATTCGTGATTGGAGAACAGCCGAAGCGCCGGGCCTTTCCGCCTTTCCCGACCACCAATCACGAAAGAACGTGGAGAGCGAGTCATGGGTGAAGCCAGGGTCCGCAAGGTCGTCATCGCCGGCGGCGGCACCGCCGGCTGGATCGCGGCGTGTGCGCTCACGCACCAGTTCCGCGACATGCTGGAGGTCACCCTGGTCGAGTCGGACCAGATCGGCACCGTCGGCGTGGGCGAGTCGACGGTGCCGACGATCCGCACCTTCCACAAGCTCCTGCAGATCGACGAGCGCGAGTTCATGAGCGAGGTGGCGGCGAGCTTCAAGCTGTCGATCTCGTTCGAGAACTGGCTGCGGCCGGGCCACCACTACTTCCATCCGTTCGGCTACACCGGGCTGGGCACCTGGTCGTGCGAGTTCCACCACTTCTGGCTCGACAGCCTGCGCCGCGGCATGAAATCGGATCTGGGCGACTACTGTCTGGAGACGGTGGCCTCGCGCGTGAACCGCTTCGCCCTGTTCGATGGCAACGAGGGCGGGGCGCAGCAGTGGTCGACGCGCTGGGCGCGCTCGCCGATGTCGCCGGACCGGCTGGAGGTCAACTATGCCTACCACTTCGACGCCGCGCTCTACGCCGCCTACATGCGGCGCAAGTGCGAGGGTTTCGGCCTGACCCGCGTGGAGGGCAAGATCCGCGAGGTGCGGCAGCATCCGGAGAGGGGCTTCGTGCAGGCGCTGGTGCTGGAGGACGGGCAGGTCGTGGAAGGCGACCTGTTCATCGACTGCACCGGCGGCCGCGCCGTGCTCAGCGAGCAGACGCTCAAGACCGGCTACGAGGACTGGAACCAGTGGCTGCCCTGCGACCGCGCGGTGGCGTGGCAGACCGAGGCGGACGGGCCGGCGGTGCCCTACACGCGAGCGATCGCGCACGAGGCCGGCTGGCACTGGAAGATCGCGCTGCAGCACCGGATCGGCTGCGGCATCGTGTTCTCCGGCGCGCACATGTCCGACGACGAGGCGCGCGCCAGGCTCGTCGCCGCCAATCCCGCCAAGCCGCTGCGCGACCCGTGGGTCATCCCGTTCCGCACCGGGCGCCGCCGCAAGGCCTGGAACAAGAACGTGATCGCGCTGGGCCTGGCCAGCGGCTTCATCGAGCCGCTGGAATCGACCAGCATCCACCTCACCATCAGCGCGGTGGCGCGCTTGCTGCACCTGTTCCCGGCCGACGGCATCGACGAGTCGCTGGTGCAGCGCTACAACGAGGTCAGCCGCGCCGAGATGGAGCACGTGCGCAACTTCATCATCCTGCACTACCACCTCAACCAGCGCGACGAACCGCTGTGGCAGGACGTGCGTGCGATGTCGCTGCCGCCGGAGCTTGCCCACCGCATCCAGGTGTTCCGCGACCGCGCCCACGCCTGGCAGGGCGAGGACGAGCTGTTCCGCCTGGATTCCTGGACCCACGTGATGCTGGGCCAGGGCGTGGTGCCGAAGCAGTACCAGCAACTGGCGCGGGCGCTGCCGGACGCCGACCTGCGGCGGCTGTTCGACGCGATCCGGCAGCCGATCGACGGCGCGGTGGCGGCGATGCCCACGCACCAGCAGTTCCTGGACCGCTACTGCAAGGCCCCGCAGTCGGCGTGGGACCTGATGCACCAACGGGCGCAGGCGCACGCGCGGGTCACCGCGCAGTCGCAGGTGCCGGGCTAGGACCCGCAGCAGTGCTGCTGCAGCCGCATCCGGGCATCCGCGTCGGGAAGCGTTCGATCGGCGCCGAGGGCGCGCCGCTGCTGGTCATCGACCAGGCGGTGTCCGACCCCGACCGCCTGGTGCGCAAGGCCGCGCGCGGCCACTTCACGCCGCAGGGCGCGCTGTTCCCTGGCTTGCGGATCCGCGCGCCGCTCTCCTATGAGGTCTTCCTCGAACGGCTGATCCGGCCGCTGCTGGCCGAGCACTTCGGGCTGCCGCCGCAGGGCCGCTTCGCCTTCCCGATGTGCCACTACTCGCTGGTGACCCTGCCGCCGGAGAAGCTGGTGTTCCTGCAGCGGGTGCCGCACGTCGACTCGGTGCAGCAAAACGGGCTGGCCACGGTGCACTACCTGTTCCGCGGCGACTGGGGCGGGACCGCGTTCTACCGCCACCGCGCCACCGGCTTCGAGGTCGTGGACGAGGCGCGCCGGGAGACCTACCAGCAGACGCTGCAGGACGAAAGCCGGCGTGAGGACGCGACCGACGGCGGCTACATCAACGGCGACTCGCCCCTGTTCGAGCGCATCGACAGCGTCGACGGCGCGTACAACCGCCTGGTGGTCTACCGGCGCAACTCGCTGCATTCGGGCAACATCGACAGCCATCGGGTGCCGCCGGCCGACGTGCAGGCCGGGCGGCTGTCGATCAACAGCTTCATCGACGTGCTGTCCTGACCGATCCCGCGTCCGCGACATGAAGATGCCGTCACCCCGCGAAGGCGGGGATCCATTTTGACTTTCGGGCAAAGACACTGGATCCCCGCCTTCGCGGGGATGACGGTATTCCCTCGTCGCGGGGACGGCAGCGACAGAACCTCGCGCATCGGCGCCCCGGTAGAATGCACACATGGATGTCTCGCACCTGCTCGACGGGCTGAATCCGGCCCAGCGTGAAGCCGTTTCCGCCCCCCCGGGCCACTACCTCGTCCTCGCCGGCGCCGGCAGCGGCAAGACCCGCGTGCTCACCCACCGCATCGCCTGGCTCAACGAGGTGGTCGGGGTGGCGGCGCACGGCATCTTCGCGGTGACCTTCACCAACAAGGCCGCCGCCGAGATGCGCCACCGCATTGACGCGCAGCTGCGCCACGGCTCGCGCGGCCTGTGGATCGGCACCTTCCATGGCCTCGCCCACCGCCTGCTGCGCCTGCACTGGCAGGACGCAAAGCTGCCCGAGGGCTTCCAGATCCTCGACAGCGACGACCAGCTGCGCCTGGTCAAGCGCGTCGTGCAGCAGCTGGAGTTCGACGACGCGCGCTTCCCGCCGCGGCAGATCGCGTGGTGGATCAACGCGCAGAAGGACGAGGGGCGGCGGCCGCAGCACATCCAGTCCGGCGGCGACGAGTGGTCGGAGGTGATGCTCAAGAGCTACGCCCTGTACCAGGAGCGCTGCGACCGCGCGGGGCTGGTGGACTTCGCCGAGATCCTGCTGCGCGCGCACGAGCTGCTGCGCGACAATCCGCCGCTGCTGGCGCACTACCGGCAGCGCTTCGGGCAGCTGCTGGTGGACGAGTTCCAGGACACCAACGCCATCCAGTACGGCTTCGTCCGCCTGCTCGCGGGCGACAGCGGGCAGGTGTTCGTGGTCGGCGACGACGACCAGTCGATCTACGGCTGGCGCGGCGCCAAGGTCGAGAACATGCAGCGCTTCCTGCGTGACTTCCCGGGCGCGCAGACGATCCGGCTGGAGCAGAACTACCGCTCCAGCGCCAATATCCTCAATGCGGCGAACGCGGTGATCGCGCACAACCCCGATCGCCTCGGCAAGCAGCTGTGGACCGACAGCGGCGAGGGCGAGCCGATCGACCTGTACGCGGCCTACAACGAGATCGACGAGGCGCGCTTCGTGGTCGAGCGTGTCGCGCAGTGGGTCCGCGATGGCGGCAGCCACGGCGAATGCGCGGTGCTTTACCGTAGCAACGCGCAGTCGCGCGCGTTCGAGGAAACGCTGCTGGCCGAGCAGGTGCCGTACCGCGTCTACGGCGGCGTGCGCTTCTTCGAGCGTGCCGAGGTCAAGGACACCCTGGCCTACCTGCGGCTGGTGGCCAACCGCGCCGACGACGCGGCCTTCGAGCGCGCGGTCAACACGCCCGCGCGCGGCATCGGCGAGCGCACGCTCGACGAGGTGCGGCGGCTGGCGCGCGGCGCGGGCGTGTCGCTGTGGGAGGCGTCGCTGCGCGTGCAGCAGGGCAGTGCGCTGCAGGCGCGCGCGCGCAACGCGCTGACCGGTTTCCATGCGCTGGTCGACGCGCTCGACGGCGAGGTGGCCGAGCTGCCGCTCAAGGACAAGATCGACCACGTGCTGCTGCGCTCGGGCCTGCGCCTGCACTACACCAACGAATCCAAGGGTGCCGCGGACTCGCGCGTGGACAACCTCGACGAACTGGTCTCGGTGGCCTCGCGCTTCGTCAAGGGCGACGAGGACGATGCCGCGCAGCTGAGCGAACTGGTCGCCTTCCTCGCCTATGCCGCGCTGGAGGCGGGCGAAGGGCAGGCGCAGGCCGGCGAGGACGGCGTGCAGCTGATGACCCTGCACAGCGCCAAGGGCCTGGAGTTCCCGCTGGTGTTCCTCGCCGGCATGGAGGAAGGCCTGTTCCCGAACGCGCGCTCGGTGGAGGAAAGCGGGCGGCTGGAGGAAGAGCGGCGCCTGGCCTACGTCGGCATCACCCGTGCGCGCCAGAAGCTGGTGCTCAGCTACGCCGAATCGCGGCGCCTGCACGGCCAGGACATGTATGGCGTGCCCTCGCGCTTCCTGCGCGAGATCCCGTCGCCGCTGCTGCACGAGGTGCGCCCGCGCGTGCAGGTCTCGCGGCCTGCTTTCGCGCCGCGCCCGCGCCGCGACTGGGGCCACGCCGCGCTCGACGAATCGCCGGGCCTCAGGCTCGGCCAGAACGTGGTGCACGCGAAGTTCGGCAGCGGCGTGGTCACCGACCTCGAAGGCAGCGGCGCGCATGCGCGCGTGCAGGTGAACTTCGACGAGGCCGGGAGCAAGTGGCTGGTGCTGGCCTACGCCAACCTGTCCCCGGCGTGATCCTCCGCCCTGGTTCACGCAGGAGCGCCTTCAGGCGCGATACCCTTTCCTCGGTTTCCTCGGAAACGCATCGCGCCTGAAGGCGCTCCTGCGCGGTGCGGTCAGAACGCCGGATCGCGCCAGACGACATCACCGCCGATCACGGTCAGCAGGCTGCGGGTCTTCGGCAGGTCCTGCGCCGGAACCGCGGCTTCGTCGAGCACGTCCTGCGACAGCACCGCGAGGTCGGCGAGGTAACCCGGCGCGAGCCGCCCTTTCTCGTGTTCCTTGAACTCGGCGTAGGCTGAGCCTTCGGTGTAGGCGCGCAGCGCCTGTTCGCGGGTCAGCGCCTGGTCCGGCCGCGTGGCCGGCGCGGTGGCGAACAGCAGGTTCAGCCACGGGTTGGACGGGCCGTCGCTGCCCAGCGCCAGCGGGATGCCGGCGGCGAGCAGGTCCGACAGCGGCGAGAAGTGGTTTTCGCGGATCAGGGCGAAGGCCGGATGGTCCGGCGGGATCATGAAGTGCGATGGGTTCTGTACCACGATCAGGCCGAACGCCGCCGCGCGCGACAGCAGGTCGGGCGCCAGTCCGTCGCCGTGCTCGAACCGCACCCGCTTGCCGCGCCAGTCCTCCGGCGGCGCGATCGCGGCCATCGCGTCCAGCGTGGCCTCGATGGCCGCATCGCCGATGACGTGCAGCAGGAGCTGGTCGTCGCGGGCGAGGGTTTCCTCCAGCATCGCGCGCATGTCGTCGCGACTGAAGTTGAGCCGGCCGTTGCTGCCGTCGGGATAGGGCTTGCGCCACGGCGAGGCCTGTTCGACGCCCGTGCCGTCGAGGATCCACTTGGTGCCGGAAACCTCGACGCGGGTGCCGGGCAGCGTGCGCGGCAGGTCGAGGTCGGGAACGCGGGTGCCCTCGCTCGCCACGCCCGGAAAGCGGATCGCGCGCAGGCGCTGTGGCGCACCCGATCGCTTCCACAGGTCGATGATCTCCGGCAGCGGTAGCCACGACATGCTCTGCACCGAGGTGACGCCCGACCGGGTAGCCTGGTCCGCATAGGCGCGCAGGCGCCCGATCTCGGTCTCGTCGCCGGGGCGCGGATACGCCCGGGTCGTCTTCCAGCCCGCGTACTCGAACACGCGGCCGTCGAACCCGCCGTTCGCGTCCTCGCCGTACCAGCCACCGGGCACCGGAACCGCGGGGTCGACGCGCAGCGCCCGCACGGCGGCGCTGTTGAGCAGCAGGCCGTGCCCGGTGAACACCGACAGCGCCACCGGCCGCGTCGGCTGCAGCGTGTCCAGCCGCGCGCGGTTCCAGGCCGGGTCGGTGAACACGTAGCTGCCGATCTGGCCGCGGATCCATTCGTCGTCCGTCGTCGGTTGCGCAGACAGCGCCGCTTCGACGTCGGCGCCGGCGGGATCCGGCTCCGGCAGGTCGAGGCGGGTGCCGGGGGACGGCTGCCAGCCGAGATGCTCGTGCGCATCGTTGATGCCGGGAACCACGCGGCGGCCGTGCAGGTCGATGCGCTCGCTGTCCGCGCCGGCCAGTGCGAGCACGGTTTCATCGTCGCCGACCGCGACGATGCGGTCGCCGCGGATCGCGAGCGCAGCCGCTTCCGGCCGCTGCGGATCGCCGGTGAAGAACTTGCCGTTGTGCAGGATCAGGTCCGGCGCGGATCGCGGCCCGTCGCCGGCGTGGGTGAAGGCCGCGGCGCCGAGCAGGGCGAGCACGGAAAACAGGCGAAGCAGTGGCGGTCTCATGATCTCGGCCTCCCGGAAGCGGTCGGGCTTGTCTGCAGCAGGACCCTAACCGGCCTGCTCGCGCCCGTATTTCGGAATCGTGCTGTTTTCGCCACGCAAGCGCCCCGCGGGGCGCGCGTCCGGCCGTCGACCCGGACCGCCCGGGGACGCCGGGCCTTCGGGATCCTGCTATTTTCCCGGCGAGTCCCTGTTCTTCCCGTCCCGGAGGCGCCATGCCGATGGACCTCGCACCGGCGGCCCTGGGCCGGATACCGCCGTCCATGCAGCACCTCGTGCTGCGTCGCGGGCAATGGTCGCTGTGCGCGATGGAGCATTCGCGGATCGACGCCGTCCGCATCGACGACCCCGGCGCGCCCTTCCACCACCTGTCGCTGCCGCTGGGCGCGCGGCTGCCGAGGATGGGCATGCAGATCGACGGACGTCGCCGGTGCGCGAACCCCGGCCGCGACGGGATCGGCGTCATCGAGGCCAACGTCGCCGGGGTCAGCTGGTGGGACGGCACGCTCGAGTCCGCCTGTTTCTATTTCATGCCGCGGGCGTTGGACGTCGCGCTGGGGCTGGAGCCGGGCGAGGATGCGCACGACCTTCGCTCGACCGTCGACCGGCACGCCCCGGTCGTCGCGCACCTGCTGCGCGTCCTGCTCGCCGATGCCGCCGCGGGGCAGCCGCACGGCGCGCTGGTCGGCGACG
>JAFAEU010000320.1 GCA_023423855.1 Pseudomonadota bacterium
CCCCATCCCAACCTTCCCCCGCAAGCGGGGGAAGGGGCCAAAAAGCGTAAGGTCCCCCTCGCACCTGACAAACGATGCGAACCCGCACGCCCGGAGCGCACCATCTGCCGGCCTTGACGCTCCGTTAAGCGCCAGTCCGTCTAATGGCGGCGGAATTCCCGCTCTCCTCCCACGAGGTTGCCTTGCGACGCCGACAACTGATCGCGGCCGGTGCATCGATGCCGCTGCTGCTGGCCGTACCCGGCTGGCCCGCCTCCGCGATGGCGAAGGCGTCCACGCCCTTCGACGACGACACGGTGCCGTCGCTGGCGCGCGCGCTCGCCTCGCGCGCCTACGTGCCGCCTACGCGCGAGCTGCCGCCGCCGCTCGACACCATCGACTACGACCAGTTCCGCGACTACCGCTTCCGCCCCGACCAGGCGCTGTGGCGCGAGGCGGGCGCGCCGTTCCAGGCGCAGCTGTTCCATCGCGGCTTCATCTTCAAGGAACGGATCGAGCTGCACCTGGTCGAAGACGGCCGCGCCACGCTGCTGCCCTACCGGCGCGAGCTGTTCGACTTCGGTCCGCAGACCCCGCCGCCGGACGATCCGACGCTCGGCTACGCCGGCCTGCGCCTGCACGCGCCGGTCAACAGCGCCGACCATTTCGACGAACTGATCGTGTTCCTCGGCGCGAGCTATTTCCGCGCGGTGGCGAAGGGACTGGCCTATGGCCTGTCCGCGCGCGGGTTGGCGCTGGGCAGCGGCGATCCGGGGCCGGAGGAGTTCCCGCTGTTCCGCGCGTTCTGGCTGCAGCGTCCGGCGCGCGGCAGCGACGCCGCGATCGTGCACGCGCTGCTCGACGGCCCGAGCGTCGCCGGTGCCTACCGGTTTGCGATCACGCCGGCCGGCGAGGAGACGCTGGTCGACGTCGATGCGCGCCTGTACCCGCGCGTCGAGTTGCGCAACGCCGGCATCGCGCCGCTGACCAGCATGTTCGAGTTCGACGCGGGCGACCGCGCCGGCGTCGACGACTTCCGTCCCGCGGTGCATGACTCCGACGGCCTGTCCCTGCTCAACGGCAAGGGCGAACAGGTCTGGCGGCCGCTGCGCAATCCCGCGCAGATCGAGCAGAGCGGCTTCCAGGACACGCATCCGCGCGGCTTCGGCCTGATGCAGCGCAAGCGTGACTTCGCCGATTTCCAGGATGCCGAAGGCGCGTACGAGAAGCGCCCGAGCGCCTGGGTCGAACCGCAGGGCGACTGGGGCGCGGGCGAGGTGCACCTGGTCGAACTGCCGACCGAAAACGAGTTCGGCGACAACATCGTCGCGTTCTGGCGCCCGCAGGCGCCGCTGGCGGCCGGGCGCGAGCATCGCTTCCGCTATCGCCTGCACTGGTGCCGCGACCACGTCTGGCTGCCGCAGCTGGCGCACGTCGTCGCCACCCGCAGCGGCGAGGGCGATGGCGAAGGGCCGCGCCCGCGCCTGTTCGTCATCGACCTCGACGGCGGGCGACTGGCCGCGCTGCCGGCCGACGCCGCGCCGCGGGTCGAGGCATCGGCCAGCGCCGGCGAACTGCGCAATCCCGTCGCCTACCGCCTCGGCAACGGCCGCTGGCGCATGAGCTTCGAACTCTGGCCCGGCGACGCGGCGCTGGTCGAGCTGCGCGCGCGCCTGCTCGACGCCTCCGGCGCGCCGCTGTCGGAAACCTGGCTGTCGCGGTGGCCGGCATGAGTGCGCCCGCCGCCGCGATCGTGCCGCCCGGAGACGCCGCCGAGCCCTGGCTGCCGCCGGAAGCGCCGCTAGAGATGCCGGTGCAGGACCTGCGCGCGGGCACGCTCGCCCATCCGCGCCTGCCGAGCACACCGCCGTCGATCGGCTGGCGCCGCGCCTTCGTGTTCGGCGGCACGGCGGGGCTGACCCTGCTCGCCGCCTACCAGATGTGGTGGCTGATGCGCGGCGACGGCATCGCCGTGCTCGAAGGCGTGCTGCTGGCGCTGTTCGTGCTGCTGTTCGCCTGGATCGCGTTCTCGTTCATGGGTGCGCTTGCCGGCTTCGCGCGCGTCGTCGGGCGCCCTGCGCTGCGGCTGGGGCTGTCGGCCGACGGCCCGCTGCCGGCGCTGTCCACGCGCACCGCACTGCTGGTGCCGGTCTACAACGAGGATCCGCAGCGCACCTTCGCCGGCGTGCAGGCGATCCTTGAATCGGTGGTCGCCACCGGGCAGGGCGCGTACTTCGACTGCTTCATCCTCAGCGACACGCGCAAGGACGACATCGCCCGGGCCGAGGAGCACGCCTTCCTCGCCCTGCGCGAACGCCTCGGCGACGGCATCGGCCTGTACTATCGGCGCCGCCGCGATAACGCCGAGCGCAAGGCCGGCAACGTCGCCGGCTGGGTGCGCCGCTTCGGTGGCGCGTTCGCGCAGATGTTGATCCTCGACGCCGACAGTCTGATGAGCGGCGACACCATCGTGCGCCTGGCCGGTGCGATGGAGCGCAACGACGACGTCGCCCTGATCCAGACCCTGCCGGTGGTGGTCAACGGCGGCACGATGTTCGCGCGCATGCAGCAGTTCTCCGGTCGCGTCTACGGGCCGGTGATCGCGCACGGCGTGGCGTGGTGGCACGGCGCCGAGAGCAACTACTGGGGCCACAACGCGATGATCCGCACGCATGCGTTCGCGCAGTGCGCGGGCCTGCCGGAATTGCGCGGCAAGGAACCGTTCGGCGGCACCGTGCTCAGCCACGATTTCGTCGAGGCCGCGCTGATGCGGCGCGGCGGCTGGGCGCTGCACATGGAGCCGGGACTGGGCGGCAGCTACGAGGACGGCCCGCCGTCGCTGACCGACATGCTGGTGCGCGACCGCCGCTGGTGCCAGGGCAACCTGCAGCATTCGCTGGTGCTGCCGGCGCGCGGCCTGCACTGGATCAGTCGCATGCACCTGATGGTCGGCATCGGCCACTACTTCACCGCGCCGATGTGGGCGATGCTGATGCTGGTCGGCCTGTCGATCCCGCTGCAGGCCGCGGGCATCGACGGCGAGGGCGGCGGCTACTCGCCGTTCGCCTACTGGCGCGCCGCCGATCCCGAGCGTTTCCTGTGGGTGTTCGCGCTGACCATGGCGCTGCTGTTCATGCCCAAGGTCCTGGGTTTCGTCGCCACCATGCTCGATCGCGGGACGCGCCGCGCCTGCGGCGGCGCGCTGCGCATGACCGCCGGCCTGCTGCTGGAGACGGTGCTCGCCGCATTGATGGCGCCGATCACCATGTACCTGCAGTCGCGCGGCGTGGCCGAGGTGCTGGCCGGCCGGGATTCGGGCTGGGACGCGCAGCGCCGCGACGACGGCTCGCTGCCGCTGTCGGCGCTGCTGGCGCGCTATGGCGGGCTGACGCTGTTCGGCGTCGGTGCCGGGATCGTCGCGTATCTCGTGTCGCCGGGACTGGCGGCGTGGATGTCGCCGGTGATCGCCGGCCTGGTGCTGTCGATCCCGCTGGTCGCGCTGACCTCGGCCCGGGCCCCGGGCGACTGGCTGCGCCGCGTGCGCATCTTCGCCACGCCGGAGGAAACCGTTCCGCCGCAGGTCGTGCGCCGCGCCGGGGCGTTGCGCACGTCGGGATGACGGCGCCCGGGCCCCCGTTTCAGCCCCGCGGGGATCAGTTCACGCATTCCGGCACGCTCACCATGTTCATCGTGCCGCCGAACAGGTTGGGCGTGAGCTTGAGGCGGTAGACGACCTCGCGGCAGCCGCCTTCGCCGGGTTCGCCGGCGGCGGATTCGGGGCGTTCGGGGACATGGCGCAGCCGGTACTGGAACTGGAAGCGGGTGCCCGCGGGAAAGCCGCCGGTCGTGTCCCCGGGGCTCTCGATCTCCACGAGCAGGCGCAGGTCGTTGCCCTGCCAGGTGCCGTCGAAGCGCATCGGCTGCCCGCCGAAGCGGCCTTCGCCGCGCACGCGACCGTCGCCGAGGATCGCCAGCTCGAAGTCGTCCGAACGTCCCTGCCAGTCGTCGCCCGAACGCGTGAGCGGGGCGAGGAAGCTGGCGTCGCCGTCGCGCTCCAGGCGGCCGTCGAGGATCAGCTGCGCCGCGTCCTTGCCGGTGGATTCGAGCACCGCCGTGGCCGAGCCGTGGCGCGAGGTCGCGCGGACCCCGGAACCTTTCGGCGGCACGACCCGCGCCGACACCACGCCTTCGTAGACCTTGTCGACCGGCACCGCCGCGTCGGCGGCAATCGTGGCGCCGGCCAGCGTGATCGCTGCCGCCGCGGCGAGGGCCGGAAACCGCCTGCGCGTCCCCTCAGCCACCGAAGGTCCTCCGCAGCAGTTCCACCAGCCCCTCGCTGTCATGCAGCCGCCGCACCAGCACCTCGACGTAGACCCCGAGCAGCAGCAGGATGATCCCGGTCGCCGCCCAGGCCTTGAGCGGCAGCGTCAGCGCGAAGACGTTGAGCTGCGGCGCGTAGCGGTTCACCAGGCCGAACGAGAGGTCGACGATCAGCAGGATCACCATCACCGGCGCGGCCAGCACCAGCATCGTGGTCATGAAGTAGCTGAAGTGGCCGACGAACAGGTTCATGCCCGAGCTCGGCAGGTCCGGGAAGAACGAGGTCGGCGGCCAGATCGCGTAGCTGCCCATCAGCAGGTCGAGGAAGATCAGGAAGGCGCCGCTGGCCATGAACACCCAGGCCGCGAACTGCGACAGGAACTCGCTGTGCAGCGAGGTCTGGTGGCCCTGGATCGGGTCGAAGATCGTGGCCATGCTCATGCCGACCTGGGTGTCGATGACGTTGCCGGCCGCGGCGATCGCCCAGAACACGATGCCGAAGCAGAAGCCGATGGCGATGCCGATGAACAGTTCCTTCACCACCAGCGCCGGCCACGACAGCGTGCTCATCGTGCCCGGCGGCGCGGTGGTGACCACGATCGGCAGCGCCACGATCGCGAGGCTGACGAGGAAGCTGTTGCGCACCATCGCCGGCATGTTCTGCGGGCTGATCAGCGGCAGCATGATGAAGGCGCCGACGATCCGCGGCAGCGTCAGTCCCAGCGCCAGCAGCGCGGTCTCGGCCGAGGCGAAGATCTCCATCAGCGCCGGATCAGTCCCGGGAATTCGAGGAAGATCCGGTTCGAGTACGTGTACAGCGTGCCGCCGATCAGCGCGCCGGTGACGAACAGCGCCAGCACGATCGCGACGAACTTCAGCGCGTAGGCGAAGGTCTGCTCCTGGATCTGGGTCGCGGCCTGCAGGAACGCGACGACCAGGCCGACGATCGCCGCCGCCGCGATCGGCGGGCCGGACAGGATCAGCACCAGCCACAGGGCCTGCTTGGTCAGTTCGAGGACTTCACCCACGGTCGCCTCCGTTGATCCGGCCCGCGTCGTTCCTCGCAGCGATCCCGTAGACCCCCAATGCCCGAATGTCGTCATTCCGGCGAAAGCCGGAATCCATCTTGCCGTTGCCCGTGCCCTGCGGAGGCCTTGAAGACAAAGGCAACATGGATTCCGGCTTTCGCCGTAATGACGGGGCTTGGGATGACGGGAATGAAGCGCGTCGTCCGTTGGAATTTCGGTAAACGATCAAGGCAGAGAATCCCTATGCCGCATAGGTCAGCACCAGCCCGTGCACCAGCTTCGCCCAGCCGTCGATCAGCACGAACAGCAGCAGCTTGAACGGCAGCGAGACCGTGGTCGGCGACATCATCATCATGCCCAGCGCGAGCAGGATGTTGGCCACCACCAGGTCGATGATCAGGAACCGCAGGAAGATCAGGAAGCCGATCTGGAAGGCCACGCTGAGCTCGCTCACCGTGAATGCGGGCCCCACCACGATGAAGTCGTTGGCGCCCACCGAGCCGCGCCGCTCCTCGGGCAGCAGCGCCTGCGCGCTGCGCAGGAAGAATCCGCGCTCGGCCGGGCTCGAGTGCGCGATCAGGAACGCGCGCAGCGGCTCCTTGCCGGCC
>JAFAEU010000431.1 GCA_023423855.1 Pseudomonadota bacterium
CCACGTCGCCATGGTTCATCTGCGACACGTCGAGTTCGATCGGCAGCGCGCCGGCGTCCTCCATGGTGTTGTAGAAGATCGGCGCGATCTTGCTGCCGAGGCAGACGCCGCCGAAGCGCTTGTTCGGGATGAACGGAATGTCCTCGCCGGTCCACCACAGCACGCTGTTGGTCGCGGACTTGCGGCTGGAGCCGGTGCCGACCACGTCGCCGACATAGGCGACCAGGTGGCCTTTGTCCTTGAGCGCGAGGATCTCCGCGATCGGGCCGCGCTTGCCGTCTTCCTCCGGCACGAACGGCGCGTCGGGACGCTTGTTCTTGAGCATCGCCAGCGCGTGCATGGGGATGTCCGGGCGCGTGGTGGCGTCTGGCGCCGGCGAGAGGTCGTCGGTGTTGGTCTCGCCCGGCACCTTGAACACGGTGACGGTGAGCGATTGCGGCACTTCCGGCTTGCTGGTGAACCATTCGGCGTCCGCCCAGCTCTGCAGCACGGCCTTGGCGTTGGCGTTGCCGGCCTTGGCCTTCTCCTCGACGTCGTGGAAGGCGTCGAACACCAGCAGCGTGTGCTTCAGGCCCTCGGCGGCGATGGCGCCCAGTTCGGCGCTGTCGAGCAGTTCGAC
The DNA here is from genome assembly GCA_023423855.1 of Pseudomonadota bacterium. Classification (GTDB taxonomy): domain Bacteria; phylum Pseudomonadota; class Gammaproteobacteria; order Xanthomonadales; family Xanthomonadaceae; genus Luteimonas. The sequence goes on from JAFAEU010000431.1 coordinate 620, forward strand.
CAGCGGATGGATGTTGTAGCCGCCGAGCATGGTGCCGAGCAGTTCGGTCGCGCGCTGCGCGGTGATGAGCGGCGTCTGCTCGGTGCCGAAGGCAACGGCGGCGAGGTACGAGGCCTTGACCTTGGCGGCGTCGTCGACGCCGGCCGGCACGCGGCTGGTGATCAGGTCGACGAGGAAGTCTTCCTCGCCCGCGGGCGGCTGCTTGATCAGTTCGACCAGCTCGGCGGTCTGCTGCGCCGAGAGCGGCAGCGGCGGGATGCCGAGGGCGGCGCGTTCGTCGGCGTGGTGGCGGTAGGCTTCCAGCATGGGGGTCTCCGGGAAAAATGCTTGTGAAAAGATCAATCAGGCCTTGGGCACGATCAGCTTCAGGCCCTTGAAGTAGTCTCGGAAGAAGCCGTCGTCGCGGGTGATCAGCGCGCTGCACTGGAGCATCGCGTGCGCACCCACCAGGAAGTCGGCGACCACGCGCTCGCGCCGTCCGCCGCGGGTGCGGAACCGCTTGTTCATGTGTCCGGCACGCATCGCCGCCGCTTCGCCGAGCGGCAGGTAGCGGATGCCCAGCGGCGACAGCAGGTCCATCAGGCTCACCGAGGTATCCAGCATCGCCTGCACTTCGGCGACCACCGCCTCGCAGACGACCACGTCCTCATGCACCAGCGCCTCGCCCACGCAGGCCTCGGATGCCTCGGCGAACACGTCGTCACCGATCAGGATGTCGATCAGGACCGAGGAGTCCAGCGCGATCATCGCCATGGCTTCCGGACGACATCCGCCTCACGCATCGAGCGGGTCCCCCGGCGCGCGGCCGCGGATGGCGCGCATGGCGTCGTCGGTCCGGGTCATGCCGTCGACCAGCCTGTACTTGCCGCGGACTTCGCGCAGCGCCTTGCTGTCGTCCTTGCGCAGGATGATCCGCCCGCCCTCCAGCTCGACCTTGAGCAGGGTGCCCTTGGTCAACCCGAGCGCGTCGCGCACGGCCTTGGGCAGGGTGATCTGGCCGCGCTCGGCAACGGTGGCTTCCATCGCATCGGCTCCCATGGGTGGAACGGTATGGACGAATTATACATACTTCCGGAGTCATACCGAAGCCCGCATACTGGCTTCGACCCGGCACCGTCCCGTCGCAGGCCTGCCACGCCCGGCGGCGTAGACTGGCCCGCAGACCCTGAAGCCCGCAGCCACAGGAGAGCCGCACCATGGCCGATACCTTCTCCACCCGCGCCACCCTCGACGTCGGCGGCAAGGCCTATGCCTACGCCAGTCTTGCGAAGCTGGGCGAACGCTTCGAAATCAAGCACTTGCCCTACTCCATGAAGATCCTGCTGGAGAACCTGCTCCGGCACGAGGACGGCGGGATCACGGTCGGCCCCGAGCACATCGAGGCCGCGGCGAAGTGGAACCCGGCCGCCGAGCCGGACACCGAGATCGCCTTCATGCCCGCGCGCGTGGTGCTGCAGGACTTCACCGGCGTGCCCTGCGTGGTCGACCTGGCCGCCATGCGCGACGCGGTGGTCAAGCTCGGCGGCGACGCCGGCCAGATCAACCCGCTGATCCCCTCGGAACTGGTGATCGACCACTCGGTGCAGGTGGACGTCTTCGGCCGCGCCGACGCACTCGACCTCAACGGCAAGATCGAGTTCGAGCGCAACAAGGAGCGCTACGGCTTCCTGCGCTGGGGCCAGAAGGCCTTCGACAACTTCAAGGTGGTGCCGCCCAACACCGGCATCGTCCACCAGGTGAACCTGGAGAACCTCGCCCGCGTGGTGATGAGCAGCGACCGCGACGGCGAGGCCTGGGCCTACCCCGACACCGTCTTCGGCACCGACAGCCACACCACGATGATCAACGGCATCGGCGTGCTCGGCTGGGGCGTGGGCGGGATCGAGGCCGAGGCGGCGATGCTCGGGCAGCCGTCCTCGATGCTGATCCCGCAGGTGGTCGGCGTCAAGCTGACCGGCAGGCTGCCCGAGGGCGCGACCGCGACCGATCTGGTGCTGACCGTGACCCAGATGCTGCGCCAGCACGGCGTGGTCGGGAAGTTCGTCGAGTTCTTCGGCGACGGCCTGCAGCACCTGCCGCTGGCCGACCGCGCCACCATCGGCAACATGTCGCCCGAATACGGCGCCACCTGCGGCATCTTCCCGGTCGACGCCGAGGCGATCCGCTACCTGCGCCTATCCGGGCGCAGCGAGGAGCAGATCGCCCTGGTCGAGGCGTATGCGAAGGCGCAGGGCCTGTGGCACGAGCCGGGCCAGGCCGAGGCCAGCTACTCGTCCGTGCTCGAACTCGACATGGGCGACGTGAAGCCCTCGCTGGCCGGCCCCAGGCGCCCGCAGGACCGCGTGCTGCTGGAGGACATGAAGGAGAATTTCCAGACCAACGTCGCCGGCCTCGTCGCCAACCGCAGGGTCGGCTGCGCGGTGGAGGAACTGGTGACCGAGGGCGGCGACCAGCCGCAGGCCGAGCGCCTCGCGGCCAAGCCGGTGTCGAAGATCCGCATCGACGACGGCGAGCACCAGCTGTGCGACGGCTCGGTGGTGATCGCGGCCATCACCTCCTGCACCAACACCTCCAACCCGGCGGTGATGCTCGGCGCCGGCCTGCTCGCGCGCAACGCCGCGGCCAGGGGGCTGAAGGCGGCACCGTGGGTGAAGACCTCGCTCGGCCCCGGCTCGCTGGTGGTCACCGACTACCTGAAGAAGGCCGGCGTGATGGACGACCTGGAGAAGCTCGGCTTCTACGTGGTCGGCTACGGCTGCACCACCTGCATCGGCAACTCCGGGCCGCTGCCGGAGGCGGTGTCGAAGGGCATCGCCGAGAACGACCTCGCCGTGGCCTCGGTGCTCTCGGGCAACCGCAACTTCGAGGGCCGCATCCACGCCGAGGTGAAGATGAACTACCTCGCCTCGCCGCCGCTGGTGGTGGCCTATGCCATCGCCGGCACGGTCGACATCGACCTGACCCGCGAGCCGCTGGGCCAGGATGCCGACGGCAAGGACGTCTACCTGCGCGACATCTGGCCCTCCAACAAGGAAATCGGCGACATGATCGCCGCGACGGTGGGCCCG
>JAFAEU010000002.1 GCA_023423855.1 Pseudomonadota bacterium
CAGTGGCTCAAGCTCGACGCCATCGCCACCACCTGGGCCAACGATTCGCTGCGCGTCACCACCCGCCAGACCTTCCAGTTCCACGGCATCATCAAGCGCGAGCTCAAGGCCACCATGCAGGCGATCAACGCCAGCCTGCTCGACACCGTATCGGCCTGCGGCGACGTCAACCGCAACGTGCTCGGCGCGGCCAACCCGCTGCAGTCGCGCCTGCACGCGCAGGTGCACGAGTGGGCACAGAAACTCTCGCTCGCCTTCCTGCCGAAGACGCGCGCCTACTACGAGATCTGGCTGGACGAGGAGAAGCTGGCCGACAGCGGCCGGGAGGAAGACCCGATCTACGGCACCGCCTACCTGCCGCGCAAGTTCAAGATGGCCGTGGCCGTGCCGCCGCTCAACGACGTGGACGTGTTCGCCAACGACCTCGGCCTGATCGCGATCGTCGACGAACGCGGCAACCTGGCCGGCTTCAACGTCGCCATCGGCGGCGGCATGGGCGCCAGCCACGGCGACCCGAAGACCTACCCGCGCCTGGCCAGCGTGATCGGCTTCGTCCCGCCCGAGCGCGTGATCGACATCGCCGCCGCCGCGGTCACCGTGCAGCGCGACTTCGGCGACCGCGTCGAGCGCAAGCACGCGCGCTTCAAGTACACCATCGACGACCACGGGCTCGAGTTCATCGTCGACCAGATGCAGCAGCGCGCCGGCTTCAAGCTCGAACCCGCGCGCCCCTTCCACTTCGACCACAACGGCGACCGCTTCGGCTGGGTCGAGGGCGAGGACGGCCGCTGGCACCTGACCCTGTCGCTGCCGGCCGGCCGCATCGCCGACCGCCCCGGCGCCCCGCACCTCACCGGCCTGCGCGAGATCGCCCGCGCCCACCAGGGCGAGTTCCGCCTGACCGCCACCCAGAACCTCATCATCGCCGGCGTGCCCGCGGGCGAGCGCGAGCGCATCGATGCACTGGTCGCGCAGCACGCGCTCGACGCCGAAAACCGGGCGCCGACCGCGCTCGCGCGCACCGCCGTCGCCTGCGTCGCCTTGCCTACCTGTGCCCTGGCGATGGCCGAAGCCGAGCGCTACCTGCCCGACTTCACCGCGAAACTGCAGCCGCTGCTGGAACAGCATGGCCTCGCCGAAGCGCCGATCCTGCTGCGCGTGTCCGGCTGCCCCAACGGCTGCTCGCGCCCCTACCTGGGCGAAATCGCCCTCGTCGGCAAGGCGCCGGGCCGCTACAACCTGATGCTCGGCGCAGATCACCGCGGCCAGCGCCTGAACACCCTGTACCGCGAGAACATCACCGAGCCGCAGATCCTCGAAGAGCTCGAACCACTGTTCGCGCGCTACGCCCGGTCGCGACACCGCGACGAAGGCTTCGGCGACTTCCTGCTGCGCGCGGGCGTCGTCGACATCCCGGAAAGAGACCGCCGAAGCGGCATTCCGATCGAAAGCACGCTGGTAGAGAAAGTCGCATGAACCTGCCCACCCCGATGGCCGCCGCCGAATCGCCCGATGCCCTGGTGGAACTGAACCACTGGCTGGCCGAACGCAGCGCCGAGGAACGCGTCGAATGGGCGCTGCGCACGCTGCCCGGCACCCACGCCCTGTCGTCGAGCTTCGGCACCCAGGCCGCCGTCTCGCTGCACCTGGCGGCGCAGCAGCGCCCCGACATCCCCGTGATCGTCATCGACACCGGCTACCTGTTCCCGGAAACCTACCGCTTCATCGACGAACTGACCGAACGCCTCAAGCTCAACCTCAAGGTCTACCGCCCGCAGATCGGCATCGCCTGGATGGAAGCGCGCATGGGCCGCATCTGGGAAGAAGGCGTCGACGGCATCACCCGCTACAACCGCCTGCGCAAGGTCGAACCCATGCAGCGCGCCCTCAAGGAACTCGGCGTCGGCACCTGGATCGCCGGCCTGCGCCGCAGCCAGGCCAGCACTCGCGCCAACATCGACTTCCTCGAGCGCAAGGATGGGCGATGGAAGCTGCATCCGATCGCGGACTGGAGCGATCGCGATGTCGGGCACTACCTTGCCCAGCACAACCTGCCCTACCACCCGCTATGGGAGAAGGGCTATGTGTCGATCGGGGATGTGCATACCACCCGACCGCTTTCCGAAGGCCTGTCCTCCGAGGACGTCCGCTTCTTCGGTCTGAAGCGGGAGTGCGGGCTGCATTTCGATGACGAGGCGAGCGCTGCGGCATAAGCATTGCGGGGCATGCATTACTCCGACGCCGCGCAGCTACCTCAACAAACCGCTCATCCGTTTCGCATAGTATGGTTCGGGACAATCTTCACCAAAGCGCCCACGCATGGACAGGCGTTCCTTGTCATCGAGCACGCTCACCTTCTGCATCACCTGTCGAAACACGCTCACCGCGACCCCAGGAGAGTTGACTACAAACCTTTGGTTGGTCTGTGCGAGCACGTAGCCGGGACGCTCAACCTCGAGGATCTCGGGGTCCAGCCCGGCGGCGGTATAGCAATACACGACACGCCTGAACACACTCGCCAGAATCGCACTGAGGGACACAGAAAAACTGTCCCCGAAAATCACCAGCGTACCTTGGACCTCGGCATCGTCATTCGTGTATGTCCAAATGCGACCGTGGTTCCCGATTCCATTGTCGAACCCAGGGGTACCAAAGCGATAGCCCTTGGCAAGCGTCATGAATACCCCTGTCTGCCCGCCATCCACCTTGCCCCCCAGGTCCCCGTAGACCTTCCGTTGGTAGAAGTCATCGGGAAGGCATCCGACGACCCGCGACAGACCGACGCTGCGAAGGTATTCGATTGCCCCGATCTTGGCTCCATAGTCGGACCAATGCGTGTCCACCGTACTGTACGAGGACTCCCGATCTCGCCGCAATGCTTCCAACGGGAACAGGAGTTGGGGGCCGGCACAAATATCAACAACCTGATCGATTGGCGTTATTTGCGCGCGCCTGTGTTGATACAGATCCTGGAAAACCTCTTCCTTGGCCGGGCAGATCAAAAGCCTGAATGCGGACTCCGGACCATCCATGCCCAAAGCCAGTCTCGCATACTTCCGCCATGCCTCCTGGTTCGCCTCGTCCAGGAGCAAGCGTCCCGTGTACTGATCCACGCTGCGATTGGTGTCATTGTCGAGAAAAAGGTGCGCTCCCCCACGTTGCACCTTGAATACCGTCACGGTTGACAACCTGAAGATCGTCTTCTCGCCGGCACCAGTACACAACGAGACGCCAATGCCACGAGTTGTTGCCGGCACCTCGAACGAGAACACCATTTGCCGGCTATCTGAGTTCGCATCAGGAGCGCCCTCATGATCGCCACTGCCTTCCAGCACGACATCGGCCAGCACCCTCCCATCAACCGCGTCCGTGGCGACCAAGCGCACTCCCCGGGGATCCCTTGTCACCCTCAGCCGTCCGGAGACGAGAATCTTCGCATCATCTTCCAGGATCGCATTGTCCTTCGGCGAAACCAGTTGCAACTGCGTACCGAACCCACCGGACAACAACTGCGTATCGAACAAGATTGAAACCCGCTTCAAGTCGCATCCCCGCGCAATGGTGGATTTGTTTCCAGGACAGGGACATGCGGCTCCCCTGCCGTAACCTCGCCCTTGGCAACCCGGCCCTGCAACGAGAGCACGCAAACAGTAGCCTCAGGAAGCCGCCTATCTTGGATCCAGGAAGAAGGCAATGTTTCGCAGCAGCCAGTCGGGCCCTACCGCTCCCGGATCGACTTCGAACACGGCCATGCGGTTCCCCACATGTCGGATCGCCGGCGAGAGTTCCAGCACCCCGTGGTAATGCGGTCGGTCGGTGAAATCGTCGAACAGGATCCGCGTCGGCTTCCTGATCGCCATGCAGGTGGCAATGAAGCACGCGACCCGGAAACGCCCATCGATCAAGACGGTGTCTGGCGACAATTCATGGTCGGCGCAATACAGCCACGGCAACGTCGCGTACCGGTGCCATTGCTTGACCTTGCTGTCGTTGACCGGAAAGCCCCATTCCTTCGTATCGCCGATATCGCTCCAGAGCGGAACGATCCGGCCGGGCATTCCCCGTTCAGCGCACGAGGCGACGAGCTCCAGCAGCCAATGCACGCTGGACTCCACCGCAATGACGGTCTTGCCGATCTCGGCTGCGTGACAGGTGGAGCCACCAGAGCCGTACTCGACGATCAGCTCGGACTCGGCATAGGCCTGCTGCAGATACTCCTTGCACGGCCCGGTGAAAGTCAGCACGAAGTCCCGGAACATCGACGTCTTCTTTCGGCCAGCGAGATCACGCTCCATCCAGAATTCTCCATGACTACATTGCAGGTCAACCTAAGCCATCCGCCCGATGCTCCCTCATCCATTCCAGCGTCTGCCCGATGCCGCTGACCAAGGGCGTGGTTGGCCGCCAACCCAGCTCAAGATCTGCCCTGCCAATATCCAACACGCTCACCGGCACGTCCACGGCCCGCGCCTCTCCATAGTGCACTACCACCGGGCACAGGTCCTGAATGATTCCCAGGATTTCCCGCAGCGATTCACCTCTTCCCGAGCCGACATTGAACACATGTTCGCCGCCACGGTATGCGATTGCCGCCTTGATCGCGTCGACAAGATCGTCGATGTACACGTAATCACGCACGACTGATCCATCGCCCCACACCTCGATCTCCTGCCCGGCGATTGCGCGTGCAAGCCAGGCACCAATCACGCCTTGTCCGTTCCTGCCGAGTTGCCAGGGGCCATACGGGTTGCTGACGCGCAGCACCACGTGCTCCAGGCCACGCTGGCGCGCGTGAACCGACAGGATATTCTCGGTCGCCAGCTTGCTCACGCCATACATGCTGATCGGATCGCAGGCCGTCTGCTCCGCGGTCGGAATCGGAGCGTTCGGGCCATACACGGTTCCGCCCGAAGACAGGTAGACCAGGCGCGTCCCGTTGCGCTCGCATACGTCGATCAAGTGAAGGATGGCGGAGATCGAGTCCAGCATGCCGTGCCCGGCCATGACGAGGTCGGATCCCGGCAACAGTCCGTGCGAAAGCACCACGACACAATCACACCCAGCAACCAATGCCGATACCTGGCCGGAATCGTCGGTATCTGTGGTGATGGCCAAGTCGAGGCCCGGTTCCGGCGGCGCCAGCCAACTGCGGCTGAGCGCGCGCACACGCAGGCCGTCCGCAAGCAGCGACCGACGCAGGTTCGTGCCGATGAATCCGCCGCCTCCGAGCAGCGCGATCGTGCCTTTCATGCCAGCGGCCCGCAATGCGTCGTGCCGACCGTCATTCGTCGTCCACCAGTTCGATGAAGGCCTCGCGCAGCGTCGCATCCTCAAGCAGGTCTTCGCCCGGCGCGGGATCACCGGCGCGCGCGCGCGAGTTAATGTACTGCCGCAGGATCCACAGCAGGCGGTCGCAGCCGCCGACCCGGATCGAGGCATCCACGCTCCGCAACATGGCGATCCGTTGCTCTACGTCCGCCGTTTCCAGGCCGTACAGATCGCTGCCCTCGAACCGATGCAGGTTCGCCGCGAGCACCCAACAGACCTCGAACATCATCCACTTGCGATAGGTTGAGATGGTGTTCGCGCCGTGCAGCCGGTACTGCATCAGCGGCTTGGGCACGAGCATGCAGGGAACCTGCGCCGAGGCACGCAGCATGAAGTCCCAGTCGTGCGCATAGCGCAGGTTGCGCATGCCACCGACGCGGTTCAGCACGCTGCGCCGCATCAGGATGTTACTGGTGGTGGAGACGAAGTTGCTCGACAGCAGGTTGAGCCTGAAATCGTCCCCGTTCCAGAAGCCATGGCTCCCGGGGCCGGATGCCCAGCCCGGTCGCATGTTCTGCCAGCCGCGCTTGACGCCCTTGCTGGCTCCCACCGCGTCCACCACCTCGATCCATGTGCAGGCGAGGTCGGCTCCCGACGCATCCATGGAGGACAGGCACTCGGAAATGCGGTCGGGATGGAACACGTCGTCGGAGTTGAGGATCGCCAGATAGTCGCCCTGGCTCAGTGCCAGTCCGCGGTTGATCGCGGCATGCGCACCCTGGTTCTCCTGCACGTGCAGCTTCAACCGCGGGTCCCGAACCCGCCGGAGCATCTCGACCGATTCGTCCTTCGAACCGTCGTCGACTACGACCAGTTCGATCTTCCTGAACGACTGACCAAGTACGCTGTCCACCGCGCTCATGATGTAGCGCGCATGGTTGTAGCTGGGGATGACGACCGAAACCAGCATTACGTCGACGCCTCCCGCGTCCCGTCGCGTTGCGCAATGGCGGCCTGCCAGCATTGGTCGTAGTGCCGCGCTATCGTTATCGACGAGAACCTGTCGAGCACCCGGTCGGATTCCTCGACCAGGCCGGCACGAAGACTCGGCAGGTCGGCGATGAAACGGTCCATGTGCGTCGCGAAGGCATCCACATCCCCGATCCGCTCGACCACCATCCCGCCGCCGTGGTCCGCCAGCACCGGGGCGATATCGCCCACGTCCGTCGAAATCACCGGCACCCCCATCGCAAGCGCCTCGAGCATCGCGATGGGCAGGCCTTCGTACGCTGAAGTCACCAACATTCCGCTCATGACGCTCCAGAACTCGGCCGTGTTCTCGACGTAAGGGATCCACTGCACGGATACGCCAGGATGCGCGGCCAGCCACGCCTCGATCTTCGGCGCCAGCGCACCGTTACCCACCAGCACGTAGTGCTCGTCGCGGTGCTCCACGCGCCGGGCGGCGACCTCGAGGAAATCGAGCGGTCTCTTCTGGTCGACCAGCCGCCCCATGAAGGCGAACGACCGGCGATCCTCGGGCAGCTCATACTTCGCGCGCAGCGTGTCAGGTGGCGCGAGCCCGCGCTTGCGCTGCCGGAATTTCTCGGAATCGATCGCCGAATAGATCAGGTCGACGCGCGCAGGATCCATCCCGAACTCGCCGATGAAACGATCGCGGATCCTGGTATTGATCGCAATGAAGCGGTCGAACGACTGGATCCCCGGTTCGGTGTAGCGGCGGACCCAGCCCTCGGTCACGTCGTACACTTGCTGGTCGACGATCGGCACGTCGTCGAACACCTCGCGAACCCCCATGGCATGCTTGCACATCCACATCGAACCGTTGCAGATCCACACTGCGTCCGGGCCGTAGGCCGATTTGAGCATGCGCAGCAGATCGATGTAGTGGTCATGGACGGAGATCTCCGCCAAGTCGATGAAGCGGTGGGCGACCTCGGTCACCTGTCCGGCGAGGCTGCCCTGTTCCTGCTGGATCTTCTCCATGGTCACGTAGATGAAATCGTAGCGGTCGCGCAAGGCCCGCATGATCTCGACGGTGTTGCGCTCGACGCCACCGACCGCCACCTTCATCGGCAGCACGAGCACGATTGGCTTGCGTTTGGCGTGCCTGGGCGCGGGTAGCTGCGGGCGGCGGCGCAAGGGACCGGCCGCGCCGGTCGCACTGTCGTGCAGCAGCAGGTTCTTCTGGTCTACCACGGCCCCGTCGCCCAGCAGTGTCGACACCGAGACCTGGTACAGCGATGCTTCGGGCGACGGCAACATCCGCAGGATCTTGCCTTGCCCCCGGCCCAGCCGCAGCGCACTGTCGTGTGCCAGGTGGTCGTGGACAAGCCTGTCGCTGACCATGATCTGGTTACGCAGGCAGGCCGCGGCGATGTCGCTGCACGACGCCAGTGAATACGAGACCACGGCGAGATCCAGCGCTCCCGTCGCCAGCGCCAGATACAACGCGCGCAACTGCTCGGGGTGCGGCATCGGCTGCGCGGGATCGGGGCACCAGTAAGCACCTGCGGGCAGCGCGTCGACTTCGCTTCCGGCCAGCACGCCGGACGCCGACGAGGAGAGCGCGCGGTAACGGCTGCCGGATCGGACCCATACGACGATACCGGTGTCCAGGGTGGACAGGTCGGGCAACATCGGCAACTGTCGTTCGTCCGCCAGCACCACGCTGAAGGCGTCTAGCCCCTCGACTCCGGTGCCATCGGCCTTCTCCGCGATGAGTCGCCGGTTCGCGTTGTCGACCTGGATCCCGGTCAGGATACCCCGTGCGATGTACTCGTCCCGATGCTTGACGAAAATCGTGTCGCGGGCCAGGGCCAGCTTCTCCGTGTAGGTGATGTTGCCGAGCGCCGCCGCATCCAGATAGTACTCGACGGTCACCACCGGGACATGGAGCGGGTCCTTTTCTGCCGTGTAGCGGATGATCAGGTCCCAGTCGACCAGACGGCGCAGCGATCTGTCGAACCCGCCAAGGCGGTCATACACGCCGCGCCGATGGACAAACGCATTGAGATCGATGTAGTTGCCGCGCAGCAGACGGACCCTGTCGAACCTGCGCCCGAGAATCCTCAGGCGTTCCTCGCCGGCCTTGTTGACCCGGATCGCGGTATACGCGCATTCCGCGTCCGCCTCGCCTGCGAGCATGCCCACGGCGAACAGCAGGTGGTCGGGATGCCACTCGTTGTCGCTGTCGAGATAAGCGATGACATCGCCGGTGGCACGCTCGAGCGCCTGGTTGCGTGCGTGCGAGACGCCGCCGCGCGATCCCGGCACCAGCACCAGCCGTCCATCAGCGATCTCGTCGGCGAACTCCGAGCGCAGTTTCGCCAACGTACCGTCGCTGCTGCCGTCATCGGCGACGACCACCTCGAACGGAGGCAGGCTCTGGTCGAAGGCTGAGCGCAGCGCGCGCGAAATGACGTTCGCCCGGTTCCACGTCGGCATGATCACGCTGACGCGGGTACTGACCGCCAGTTCGCGCAGCCGGGCACGCAACCCGTCCGCCAGGTCCGAAGGCTCGAACACGTGGATCGACTGCAGCAGGGCGGCCTGGTCCTGCGGCCGCTGGTCTTCGGGCAGGTGCGTCGGGTACGCATGCCGGCCTTCGACACTGCCATACTTCAGGTAGTGCTCCAACGGGTTGAGCCCGGAATTCGCGACGTCCTCGTTCTGTTCGAGGTACCTGTCGCCATCGAAGGCCGGTGATGGGTTGCGCCCGAGCAGGTGGCCATAGTGGTGGTAATGGTGCGACGGCGACATCCCCGACATCCCGACGTCGGGGAACTGTGCCGCGTACCAGTCCGCGTCGAACAATCCGGATTGCTCGATCAGGGCATCGCCATCGCGTGTCGATTCGTTCATGCGATCAGGCTCCCTGGTCCAGGTAATGCAACAACGCGTTGCGCTTGCCGGCGATCTCCGGATGCGAACTGTAGTAACCAGCGGTGCTGAATCCCGGCGAAGGATCGCGCCCCTCGTCGCAGCCATACAGCAGGTAGTGCTGGACCGGATCGACCCCCGAACTCGCGACGTCCGGATACCGATCCCGGTACCAGGCTTCGTCAAAGACTCCCGCGGCGCGGATCCGCTCCACGTCGCTGGCGCCGGCGGCCACGGCACGCACCTTGCCGCCGGACAGCACGCGGCGCAGCACGCGCAAGGGTCGGCCGAGCTTCCACGTGTTCGAATCCAGCACCCGGGCGAGATCCTCCCGTGCGCCCCGCAGCGCGGAAGAGGTCACCGCCAATTGCGTCGTCAGCGCATCCAGCACCGCACCTTGCTCCTCGACGCGCCTGTCGGCCGCCGCCGCGACCGCAGACAGCTGGTCGCGCATGATTTGCATCCGCCCGAGTTCGGCCTGCGACTGGGCCAACTGCGACG
>JAFAEU010000087.1 GCA_023423855.1 Pseudomonadota bacterium
GCCCATACCGGCGCCAAGCCCGGCCGGGGCGGCAAACCCGGCGAGCGCCGCGGCGGTCGCGCCTGAGCGTCGGCGACGCACTGACGGGCTGATGAGGAAGGGTCGGCATTCGCCGGCCCTTCCTTGCATGGAGTCCGTAGGTCGGGGCTACGCCCCCGACGCCCGGCCATCGGTGGGCAAGGCGTCGGCCACGTAGAGCCTGCCCCGGACTTGATACGGGGGCCGACCTACGCCGGCCCTTCCTTGCATGGAGCGGGGCGGACCCCGCTCGCAGCTTCAGGACTGCTTCGACGCGATCCAGCGATCGATCTTCTGTTCGAGGATGTCGAGCGGCACCGAGCCGTCCTTGAGCACTTCGGCGTGGAATTCGCGGATGTCGAAGCGGTTGCCGAGCGTTTCCTCGGCGCGCGCACGCAGTTCCTTGATCTTGAGTTCGCCGATCTTGTACGCCAGCGCCTGGCCCGGCCAGGCGATGTAGCGTTCGGCCTCGGCGATCGCGTCGGGTTCGCTGACCGAGGAGTTCTCGAACATGTAGTCGAGCACCTGCTGCCGGGTCCAGCCCTTGCTGTGCAGGCCGGTGTCGACGACCAGCCGCACCGCGCGCCACAGTTCGCCCTGCAGGCGGCCGAAGTACGAGTACGGGTCGGTGTAGACGCCGAGGTCCTTGCCGAGTCCTTCGGCATACAGGCCCCAGCCCTCGATGAAGGCGGTCTCGCCGCCGAAGCGGCGGAACGGGGGCAGTTCGGGCAGTTCCTGCTGCAGCGCGAGCTGGAAGTGGTGGCCGGGGATCGCCTCGTGCAGGAACAGGTCTTCCGCGTCCCAGGTCTTGCGCGTGGGCAGGTCGTAGGTGTTGACGTAGAAGATGCCCGGGCGCGAGCCGTCCTCGCTCGGCGACATGTATTCGCCGCCCGCCGCCGACTGCGCGCGGAAGGCCTCGATCGGGCGGATCTCGAAGCCGGCCTTCGGCGTCAGCGAGAACAGTGCCGGCACGCCGGCCATGACCTTCGCTTCCAGCGCGCGGTAGTGCTCGAGCAGCGCGTCCTCCGACTTGAACTCGAACTGCCTGTCGTTCTGCATGAACCTGAAGAAGTCCTGCAGCGAGCCTTCGAACTCCACCTCGGCCATCACCTTGCGGATCTCGCCGTGGATGCGCGCGACCTCGTCGAGGCCGATCCGGTGGATGTCCGCGGGCGTCTTGCTGGTGGTGGTCGCCGCGCGGGCGTTGTACGTGTACCAGGCTTCGCCGCCCGGCAGCGCGGCCAGGCCGACGGTTTCGCGCGTCTTCGGCAGGTATTCGTCGGCGATGAATGCATGCTCGCGCTTGAGCGCCGGCATCAGGCCCTCCGCGATCACCTTGCGATAGGCCTCGGTCAGGCGCGCCTTGTCCTCGGCGGGGAAGTCCGCCGGCATGTTGGCGATCGGCCCCCAGAACTGGCTGTCCTCGGGCTTGTCGGCGATGATCGCGTCCAGCTGCGGCAGCACCTTCTCCATCACCACCCGCGGCTGCACCACGCCGGCGGCGATGCCTTCGCGCATGTTGGCGATCTCGGTGTCGATCAGCACCGGCAGGCGGTTGGCGCGCGCCAGCCAGTTGTCGTAGTCCTTGACCGTCTTGAACGGCTGCGCGCTGGTGCCCGACCCCAGCAGCACCGCATAGCTGGCGATGCTGCCCATCTGGTTCACCGGCACCATCCACGAGGGGAACTGTTCGTCCAGCAGCGCCATCTCGCCGTTGCGCACGAAGATCCCGTAGCTGAGCAGGTCCTGGCCTGCGAGGCCGTCGCTGCCGATCGCCTTGACGCGGTCGAGCCAGCGCGTGACGAACGCATGCTGCTGCTCGCGGAACTGCTTCGAGCCGAAGTCGGGCAACTGGTCGTCGTAGCGGTGGTCGCCCTGGAAGGTGGCCTGGATCGGGTTGAGCCTGAGGAACTCCTCCCAGTGCTCGGCGTACAGCGCGTTCAACTGCGCGGCCTTGTCCTCGGCGCGTTGTGCAGCGGCCTGTGGCGTGGCTTCGGGCGCGGTGCGGCTGCAGCCGGCGAGCGCGGCGGCAAGGGCGATGGCGAGGAACAGGGGGCGGGGCGTCATGGCGGTGCCTGTCGGGGAAAGGCGCACAGCATGGCCCGGCCCGGGGGCGTTCGCCATGCGTCGAAGGTCATCGTCGGGACATGTCGCGGGGCAAGGCGGCCTGCGGCAACGCCCCCGGATTGCCGTTGCCCCGAAGCGCTAGTCGCGCGCGGCCAGTTCGCGCAATTCCTGCGCGCGCACCGGCCCGAGGTAGGCGGCGATGCTCCGGCGCATCAGGTACAGCAGCGGGATCAAGGCCACCGCCGCCGCCATTTTCCAGACGTAGTTGACGCTGCTCACCGCGAGGAACAGCGAGGTCGGCCACTGCTGCGGGCCGAGCACGAACGCGATCCAGATCACCACGAAGCTGTCGACCAGCTGCGACACCGCGGTCGAGCCGGTCGCGCGCAGCCACACCATGCGTTCGCCGGTGGCGCGGCGGATGCGGTGGAACACGTGCACGTCGATCAGCTGGCCGACGAGGAAGGCGACCACCGAACCGGCGATGGTCCACATGCCCTGGCCGAAGATTGCCGCGAACGCCGCCTGGTAGTCCGGCACGCCCTGCGCCTGCGCCGCGTCCACCCACCAGCCGGCGGGCGCCAGCGCGATCGCGACGAAGGCGAACACGAAGCCGTACACGATCAGCGCGACCGCGATCCACGAGATCATCTTCACCCCGCGGCGGCCGAAGTACTCGTTGATGACGTCGGTGAACACGAACACCACCGGCCACAGCAATGTGCCGGCGGTGAAGCTCAGCGATCCGGTCTGCCCGAACAGGTTCCATTCCAGCGGCGCGACGCCGAGCGTGTCCTCGAGCGCGAAGATCTTGACGCCGATGAACTCGGCCAGCACCGCATTGACGCAAAAGAACGCCGCCAGCGCGATGAACAGGCGGGTCGCGCGATCGTCGAGCGGAGATGCGTTCACGCGCCCTGCGGTGCCGCCGGCCGGTCGGGCGGATCGAACGGGATCGTCTCCGGCGCCACCGCGCCGCCGCTGATGATGAAGCTCATCGCCTGGTCGACGGTCCAGTCGGTGGGCGTGATCTTCTCCACCGGCACGATTTCGAGGTAGCCCGAGGTCGGATTGGGCGTGGTCGGCACGTAGACCGCGGCGAGTTCGCGGCCGCTGCCCTGTTCGCGGATCACGCGGGTGACGAAGCCGACCGACTTCATCTGGCTGTGCGGGAAGTCGATCAGCACCACGCGCTGGGTGCCGTCGGGTTTGGTCTGCAGGATGTCGAGCAGCTTGCGCGCGCTGGAATAGATGATGTTCGCCAGCGGGATGCGCTGCACCAGCGCCTCGATCCAGCCGAGGATGCGCTGGCCGAACACGCGGCGCGCCAGCCAGCCGACCGCGAGGATCAGCAGCAGCGTCGCCACCATCGCGATCGTCGCCTGCACCGAGTCGGCGTTGATCCAGCCCAGCGTATCCGGGAACCACGCCGCGATCTGCGCCGCCAGCGGCCCGACCCACGGCCGGCTGATGTCCGACAGCAGCACGAACACGAACTTGACCACGACCCAGGTCAGCCAGATCGGCAGCAGGGTCAGCAATCCGGTGAGGAACAGGCGCTGCAGGCGCTGCGCGAGGGAGGGGGAAGCGGGCATGCGGCGATCTTAGAGCCTGTTCGCGGTCTTGGGGGCGGGAATCCTCGAAGACGTCGTCCCGGCGAACGCCGGGATCCATTTTGCGGTTGGTCTTTGCTCCTGAAAACGAAAAGCAGAATCAAGATGGATCCCGGCGTTCGCCGGGATGACGTTCGATTCGAAGGTCGTGGCCATGCACCTTGCGGGTGCGTCGATCCTGCCGTGGCGGTGGCGCGGGAACCGGGGGCATCGATCCGTTTGCCGGAGGGGTAGGTCGGGGCTACGCCCCCGACGCCAAGCCACCGTTGCGGCCTCGGTGTCGGGGGCGTAACCCCGACCTACGGCATCTGCGCCTGCGCACGCAGGCGCGACCATGCGCGCTACAGCTCGCGCACGAGCCGGAAACCGACATCGTCGTAGCCACGCGCCGGATCGAGCGAACGCGAGGCGTTGTCCGTGCGCCAGCTCGCGCCGGTGGCCGCGCGGTGGCGGCAGTCCGAGGCGCAGTCCGTGCGCCACTCGGAGACGACGTGCTCGCCGCGGGCGGCGGGCAGGCGCGCGGCTTCGGCCGAGGTCGCGAGCCGGTAGCGCTGTCCGTCGCGGCGGCCCAGCCACTGCGCGTAGGCTTCCGCGTCCTGCCACGACACGCACACCACCGGGTCGCCGTCGGACTGCTCGAAGCCCGGCGCCTGCCAGTCGCGCGGCGACAGCACGCGCAGCACCGAGATGCGTTCGCGGCACAGCGCCGCGGGACGGTCGTTGACTTCGGCGAAGCGCGCATAGTCGGCGCGGCTGACCGGCCTTGCGAATGCGGCCAGCGGGCGCGCGCCACCCTCCAGCACCAGCATGCCCTCGAGGTTGCCGGTGTCGCGGCCACGCAGGTCGGGAATCCGCGTGGCCTGCGCGCGCAGGCGTTCGATCGCCGCGGCGGGCAGGCC
>JAFAEU010000147.1 GCA_023423855.1 Pseudomonadota bacterium
CGGACGGTCTTGTCGGCGAAGCGCGGCGCGCGGTCGACGCGAAGCTGGCGGCGCTGGTCGAGGAGTACACGCGCGGACTGGCGCAGGCCGAAGGCGCGCGCCGCGAAGATCCATCCGCGGCGCCCGTGCGCGGCGCGCTCGGCGAACTGGCGGACCTGCTCGATCGCGGGACGCCTGCGGCCGCACGTCCTGACACCGCGGACGACGCATCGCAGGCCGGCGCGGCGGACGCGGACGCGGCAGCGACGAACGACGGCGACGCGGGCCGCATGGACCGGTCGGTGCACCGCGACCTCGACGCCGTGCAGGACTCCCGCCGCATCTGGTCGGACGTGCGCCTGCGCAGCCAGCTGCGGCAGTCGCTGCAGCCGGCGCCGGCCGGCACAGGCCCGCTCAACTCCGCCAGCCTCGTGCATCGCGCGCTCGGCCTGATGCAGGCGACCTCGCCAGGCTACCTGCGGCACTTCATGGCCTACGTCGACGCGCTGTCGTGCCTGGAGCAGCTGGGCGCCGACACGGTCGGGGCCGAAACAGCGATGGCTGCCGGCGGCGCCAGGCGCGGTGCCCGCGCACGGTCGCGCAAGCGCCGGTCATAGGCAATCCCCTGCCAACCCATCGACACGCCCCCCCCGGGGAAGGATCCAGTCAGCTACGGCGGCTTCACTGGAGCCTTCTCCTCCCGATCCTTTACAACTTGAGCGCCGTCATCCCAGCGCAAGCTGGGATCCATTTTGCTTCTTCATTGCCGATATTTCCGGGGGAGATCAACGGCAAAATGGATGACCAGCGCTTCGCGCTGTTGTAAAGCGCTTCCGGCTCTCGCCGGAATGACGGGCAGACGCAGTCCGCAGGTCGGGGCTACGCCCTCGACGCCCGCCCATCGGCAGCCAGCCCCCGCGTCGCCCTTGACGCCACCGGCGGCGACGCGGGCCGCTGCACCTGCCCGCGCGCGGCGGAATGCCAGCCACGATGGCAGATGTCCAGCCACAGGCTGTACGCGGCGGTGAAGGTCGGCAGCAGGTTCTGCAGGACGCCCACAGCATCCTGCTTCGCCGAGAACAGGAAGTACGCCAGCGTCATCGCGCTGCCGGCCAGGCTCATGTACCAGAACAGGCGCGGGATGACCGGCTTGCGCTGCCGGCGCGACGCCAGCGCCTGCACCAGCCAGCGGGCGCCGAACAGCGAGGCGCCGGTCAGCCCGATCATTTTCCACGGCGAAAGATGCACGCCGGTCCACGCCAGCCAGCCGATGGGATCGTTCATGAAGTCCATGGGACACGCTCACTCCGGTTTCGTTGATCGATGGAAAATCGCGCCATGCGCCCCGCACGAAGGACGACGCGCAGGCGGGTCCGGCATCCGCGGGACCCTATCCCAGCAGTACCAGCAGCCACACCAGCAGCGCTGCAAGCAGGCCGACGAGCACCGCCGCCGAGCCCATGTCCTTGGCGCGCCCGGCGAGTTCGTGATGCTCGGGGCCGTAACGTTCGATCACGGCCTCGATCGATGAATTGAGCAGTTCCAGCGCCAGCACCAGCAGCACGCTGGCGACCAGGGCCGCGCGCTCGATTCCGCTGCGGTCCAGGCACAGGGCGACCGGCAGCAGCACGGCGGCGAGCAACAGCTCCAGCCGGAACGAGGATTCGTGCAGCCATGCCGCGCGCAGCCCCTGCAGCGACCAGACCGTCGCCTTCCAGATCTTTCGCGGCCCGCGCGGCAGGTGTCCGTAGTCACCGGGCATGGTCGCTCCGGATCCGTCGGGTGCAGGCAAGGGAATGGGGAATGTGCATGCGCAGGCTCAACGTGGAATGGCCGAAACGACCGGGGACGCATCCCGTGCGGACGGCGCGACGGCCGTGCTCCGCGCACGACCGGGCATCCCCGGCGCAGGTTTCTGGCACGCGGCGAACAGGTCGAGGTCCGGGTCGTAGACGGCGGTCTCGACCTGCATCAGGCCGAGCACCGACGAGAACAGGCTGTCGTGGTCGGTCCGCTGTCCGGCGCGCCGGGCCAGGCACTGCGTGTCGAGCCTGCGGCTGCGGGAAAACTCCGGCGAGAACCACATCACCATCGGCACGTGCGTCTGCTCGCGCGGCGCGATGGCATGGGGAACGCCGTGCAGGTACAGCCCCTTCTCGCCGAGCGATTCGCCGTGGTCGGACAGGTAGATCATCGCCGTGTCGTAGCCGGGCAGCGTGCGCAGCTCGCCGATCGCACGGACGAGGAAATGGTCCGTGTACAGCAGCGAGTTGTCGTAGGTGTTGACGATCTGCTCGCGCGTGCACCTGCCCAGGTCGGCGGTTTCGCATGTCGGCGTGAACCGCCTGAAGCCGGCCGGATAGCGCTGGAAATAGCTCGGCCCGTGGCTGCCCAGCTGGTGCAGCACCACCACGCGGTCGCCGGGCCGGGCGCGCACCCGCGCTGGCAGGTCGCGGAGCAGGATCTCGTCCATGCAGCGACCGCTGCCGCACAGGTCGGGATCCTTCGCATCGCCCAGCCGTTCCTGCTCCAGGCCATCGCACACGCCCTTGCACCCGGACTGGTTGTCGCGCCAGGTCGTGGCGATGCCGGCGTACTCGAGGACATGCAGCAGCGATTGATGCGAGCGGATCTTCTTCGCGTCGTAGTCGCGCCGGCCGAAGGGGGAGAACATGCACGGCACCGAGACCTCGGTACTGGTTCCGCAGGCCTGCACGTCGCTGAAGTTGATCACGCCATCCGCCTGCGCCAGCCCCGGCGTGGTCTGCCGCGGGTAGCCGTTCAATCCCCAGTTCTGCGCACGCGCGGTCTCGCCCAGCACGATCAGCAGCAGGCGCGGGCGGCTGCCCGGCGCGCGCGCGGCGGCCACCGCGTCCTGTCCGACCGGCGCCTTCGGGATGTTCCGGATCGGCGGATCGGACTTCAGGTTCTGCCGCAGCGAGACGAGGTAGTTGACCGGCGTGGCGAGGTAGCGCACCTCGCGGTGGTTCCGCATCAGCGACGAGACGTCCTGGAACGACAGCATCGCGCCCAGCGCGCCGACGATCGCCACGACGGCGAGGAAGCCGGCCCGCGCCAGCAGCGCGCGCCCGGGCGTGCGCCTGCGCAGTCGCAGCCGCCACAGCATGGCGATCGGCAGCACGGCGTTGAGCAGCAGCGGGACCAGCAGCGCCGACGTCAGCAGTTCGCCCGATTCCTTGAGGTCGGTCTGCAGGACGTTGCGCACCATGTCCGCGTCCAGGTAGACGCCGTAGCTGTTCATGTAGTGCGTCGCCAGCGCGGTGGTCGCCAGCAGGACCGTCAGCACCGCCTTGGCGTTCCAGCGCCACAGGAACACGCCGAGCAGCAGCGCGTGCACGGCGACGAGCAGCACCAGCAGCGACAGCGCGAACCCGATGCTGCCGGGATTCGAGGCCAGCGCGCTGCGCCAGAACATCCGGTTGCAGGCCAGGGCGAAGAACAGGCTGGTGGCCAGCACCAGCGCCTCGATCGAGATCTCTGGCCGGTAGGCCCAGTCGATCTCGCGCTGGCGGATGTTCTGCGCCAGGCGGATGGGAAGCGTGCTCATGCGGGCACTCCGCGCCCGTGCATCGGTGCACTTCCATCGGCATCGCGCCGGAACGGCAGGTACAGGAGCAGCGCCGTCGCCCAGCACAGGGCTGCCGTCCAGACGTCGTGGGACAGGAAATGGGCGCCGCGCAGCTGCTGGGTGAAACCGAACAGCAGCCCAAGCCCCACCCCGACCGCCAGGCCGGTCCAGCGCCAGCGCGGGGCGACGCTGGCGAAAAAGAAGTACAGCGCCATCCAGGCATAACCGGCGCTCGCGTGGCCCGCGGGAAAACAGGCGCCGCGCCCGAGTCCGACCGGGCGCAGGGCGAACAGGTCGATCAGGGGCCGGTCGCCTCCGTAGCGCACGAGGTCCCAAGGACAGTCCATGTTCGTCCAGGACTTGACCCAGGCCACCAGCAGGGTCGACAGCAGGACCGCGACGAGCAGGCTGGCCAGTGGCCTGCGCAGGAATCGCCAGTCCGGCAGGACATGCGTTGCCGCCCACGCCAGCACGACCAGGAGCCAGGCCGCGGCGCTGAGGTTGCGGCCCGCCACGTGGATCAGCCGGTCGGCCACGAAGCCATTGCGCAGCGGCCAGGACTGCCCGCCCCACGCGTAGATGCGGTCGGCCAGCCATTGGTCGCCGTGCCCGAGGGTCGCCACGGCCAGGAGCAGGAGGAATCCCGCCAGCGGCAGCCAGAGATGCCAGAGGGCGAACCCGCGGCCATGCCGGAGTCCGTCGCGGGGAACCTGCCCGAACGCACCGGCCGGGCCGGGCACGGCGGGTTTGTCGGTATGCTGCACAATCATCATGGAACGGGGGCGGCGATCCGCCGCGCGTCGAAAAGGTGCGGCGATGGTGTGAGCGGCGGCGTCGGAGAGAAGTAGGAGCCGGATTGACAATCGGTTAATCGCGACCCTCGCCCCCGGCCCGCGACTGTTGCAGACAACGCCGGTTCAGCTGCGCCCGCCTCCGACAAAGTTCCGACACCCGGGATCGGACGCTTTACAGGGCATCGGGCCCCGGGTTCCATCGCAAGGTCGAGGGCAATGCGCATTCTGGTCGTCGAGGACAACCGCAATCTGGTCACGAACCTGTTCGAGTACTTCGAAGTCCTCGGCCACATGCTCGACGTCGCACCCGACGGCAGGACCGGCCTGCACCTAGCCGTCACCCAGCCGTTCGACGCGATCGTGCTGGACTGGATGCTGCCGCGCATGGACGGGCGCGAGGTGCTGAAGAACCTGCGGGGCGCTGGCATCGAGACCCCCGTGCTGATGCTGACCGCGCGCGACGAACTGCCCGACAAGATCGCCGGGTTCCGCGCCGGCGCGGACGACTACCTGACCAAGCCCTTCGAACTGCCGGAGCTGGAAGTGCGGCTGGAAGCCCTGGTGGCGCGCGCCGGCAAGCGCGGGGGCGCGCGCGTGCTGCAGGTGGCGGACCTCGAACTGGACCTGGGCACGCTGGAAGTCACGCGCTCGGGCCGCTCGCTGCACCTGTATCCCGCCTGCAGGAAGCTGCTGGAGGTGTTGATGCGGTCCAGCCCGAACGCCGTGACCCGCGAACGACTCGAATACGCCCTGTGGGGCGACAGCCCGCCGGATGGCGACATGCTGCGTTCGCATATCTACGAACTCCGGCGCAGCGTCGATGGCAAGTTTCCCGACAAGCTGATCCAGACGCTGCCCCGCGTGGGCTATCGCCTGGTCGCGCCGGGCGTGTCCGATGGCCACGGGGAGCCGACCGATGACGCCCGCTAGGACCAGCCTGCGCCGCCGCATCCTGCTTGCCCTGCTCGGCTACGTCGTCGTGCTGACGCTCGCGATCATGGCGCATGGTTATTTCGTCAACGAGCACGCGGAAGCGCTGGTATGGCAAACCCTGCTCGACACCGAGATGGACCACATCATCGAGCAGCAGCAGCGCGATCCTTCCTACCGCTGGATCGACACCGACAGCATTTCGCTGTACGACGGCCGCACGGCCGCGCCAATGCCGCAGGAACTGCGCGACCTGCCCGCCGGCGTGTACGACGAAATCATGCTGGAGGGCGTCGAGAGCGTCGCGCTGGTGCGCACGGTCGACGGCCAGCCGGTCGCGCTGGCGCTGAACATCGCCGACCTGGAGCAGCGCGAGGCCGACATGTGGCTCACGGTCTTCGGCTCGACGGCGACGATGGTCCTGCTACTGGGCTTGGTGACCGGCTGGAGCGTGAACCGGCTGGTCAGGCCGATCACGACGATGGCCGGCAAGATCGCCGGCCTGCGGCCGGACCAGCCCGGCCAGCGGATCGACGTTCCCGACGAGGCCAGCGCGGAGCTGGTCATCATCGCCGACGCGCTCAACGACTACCTGCAGCGCCACGACCGCTTCACCGAGCGCGAGCGCGCCTTCGTCGATACCGCAAGCCACGAACTGCGCACGCCGATCGCCGTCATCGCCGGCGCGACCGAGATCGCGCTGCAGCAGCCGGAGCTTCCCGGCGCGGCCCGCGGCCAGCTGTCCCGGATCCGGCGCACGGCGCGGGACGTCGAGCAGCTGATCTCGCTGCTGCTGGTGCTGGCGAAGGATCCGGCGCGGCTGCCGAAGACCAGCGACGTCGTCGCACTCGACCAGCTGCTGCTCGAGATCGTCGAGGACCATCGCCACCTGACCCGCGACAAGGATCTCGTCCTCACCGTGGCCCCGCTGCCGTCGATCGAGATCCTCGCCCCGCTGCCGATCGTGCAGGCGGCCAT
>JAFAEU010000162.1 GCA_023423855.1 Pseudomonadota bacterium
TGCCGTCGTCGAAGGCGCGGTTGACCATCACCGCGATGTCGAGATCCTGCGCGGCGCGGAAGACCGTATCCGCCGCCTGCGGCGCGTTGACCGAGTAGTTGATCTGCACGAAGTCGGGTTTCTCCGCGCGCATCAGGCGCTCGGTGTCGGCGTGGCCACGCTCGAGGTAGTGGGTGATGCCGATGTACTTCGCCTTGCCCTGCGCCTTGAGTTCGCGCGCGTAGGGCATGGCCTCGGCCATGTTGCGCAGGTTGTGGACCTGCAGCAGCTCGACCTTGTCCGTGCGCAGCCGGCGCAGCGAATCGGCCCACTGCGCTTCCAGGTCCGCGCGGCTGTCGGCGGCGAGCTTGGTGGCGAGAAAGCAGCGCTCGCGCCAGCCGCCCTCGGCCAGCAGTGCGCCGACCACGTCCTCGGCATTGGAATAGTTCGGCGAGGTGTCGATCACGCTGCCACCGCCTTCGAAGAACACCTTCATCACGTCCTTGAGCGCGGCGAACTCGGCCGAATCCAGCGGCACCTCGTAGCTGCCCGAGGTGCCGACGCCGATGGCCGGGATCGCCTCGCCGCTGGAGGGGATGGCGCGGCTGAGCAGGGCGCCGCCGAGCGGCACGATGTCGGCGATGGCGCCCATGGGCTTCTCGCGCACGGCGGTCGGGTCGGGGCGCTCCTGGCTGCAGGCGGCGAGCGGCGCGAAGGCGAGTCCGGTGGCGGCGAGTCCGGCGGTGGCGATGAAATCGCGGCGGCTGGTCATGGCGAATCTCCTCGGGGATCGGTCGAATTCGTCGACGTGCGCGTCGATGTTGCCCGAGGGTGGCGTAAACCCTCGTGAGAATCCAGTGCCGTTGGAGGGTGGTGCGCCAGCCCGGAATCCGCGGGAGCGCGTTCACGCATGCCGATCACGCGCAGGCCCGGTGCAGGACCGGGATGCGGCCGCATCGGGCAGCGACAGCGCGATCACGCGGGCGTCCGCGGCCCGCATCGCGCTCAGGATTCCGCCTTCCACGGATCGTAGCTGCCGAACCACCACAGGTGGCCTTCTGGATCACGGCAGGAGTAGCCGCGACCGCCGAAATCCTGGTCGGCGATGTCCTGCACGATGGTCGCGCCGGCGGCGGTCGCGCGCGAGTAGTGCGCATCGGCGTCGTCCACGATCACGCAGGGGCTTTGCGTCTCGCGCTGGCCGATCTCGTCCGGCTGCGCGATCTGCCGGCCCCATTCGCTGTCGTTGTCGGTCGAGCCGAGCATGAGCATGCCGTTGCCGAAGGTCAGCTGGGCGTGGTGCACGGTGTTGCCGTCGGCATAGACCGCGTGTTTCGTGAAGCCGAAGGCGCCGCACAGCCAGTCGATCGCCGCGGGCGCGTCGCGATAGCGCAGGCAGGGGATGATGGTGCTGCGGGTGTCCGTGCTGGTGTTCATGTCGATCTCCTCGTGAATGCCGCCGGTCGGCGGCGCAGCGCAAGCCTGCCTGCGTCCGCGGCCGGCGTCTTGTAGATTCCGGCGCTCAGGCCTGCGGCACGTGGGTCGGCCAGGGCCCCTGTCGCGCCAGGTAGGCCGTCGGCGTCATCCCGGCGAAGGCGCGGAACTCGTGCGCGAGGTGCGCCTGGTCGTGGAAACCGCCGTCGGCGGCGATGCCGGCCCAGTCGACGCGCTCGCGACGGTGCACCTGCGCAACCACGCCGTGGAAGCGCTGCAGGCGCGCGTAGCGCTTGGGTGACATGCCGACCTGCTCGCGGAACAGTTCGCCGAACCGGCGCGGCGACAGCCGGCAGTGCGCGGCGATGGCCGGCATGCGCTGGGTCGCGGGCGCGGCGTCGATCAGCCGCAGCGCGTGCGCGATCGCCGGGTGCCTGTGCGGGTGGATCGCATCGGCATGCACGCGCAGCCAGCGTTCGACGATGCGCAGTCGCGCCTGTGCGTCGCGGGCTTCCAGCAGCCGCTGCCGCAGCGTGCGCGCGCCACCGGGGGCCAGCGCGTCGAGATCGACGTGGGCGTTGGCGATGGCGTCCATGCGTTCGCGGAAGAACGGCGCGGCGCCGCCGGCGCGGAACACGATGCCGAGCACGCGTGTCTGCTCGGCGGTATCGATCAGGGTGCTGCGGTGCGAGGGTCCGTCGAGGGCCGCGCCGGCGTTGCGCGTGCAGCGCAGCTGGTCGTCGTAGACGCGGGTCTCGTCCTGCGCGAGGTTGATCACCAGTTGCGGCCGCGCCGAGGGCAGCAGGCGGTCGAACGCATGCGCCTGGCGCGGCAGCTCGCAGTCCCAGATCGATGCGACCAGCGACGACAGCGGTTCGGCGGGCTGGATGGCCAACAACCCCATGACCGGGCTCCGGGAGGTCCGCCGGCAGGGTAGCGCAAGCGCGGGCGGCGCGCGGGACCGGTCATCGCCCGTGCACGTGGATTGGGTAAGCTTGCGGCGGGAGGGACAGGAGCCGATGCGATGTCCCTGTTCCAGCGACTGAAGACGTGGTGGCGCCGGCGTTGGCCAACTCGCCGTGGCGCAGCGGTGGTGGAAGCATCGCCGCCGTTGCCGGCACCGGTGGCCGGTGTCGACGCGGAACCCGATGCGGGCGACGCCGCCCGCTCGCCGCGACCGGAGCCGGTCGCTTCACCGCGTTCCGCGACGACGGGCAACGGTCCGCGCAGGATCCGCCTGGCGCTGCAGGGTGGCGGCTCGCACGGCGCGTTCACCTGGGGCGTGCTCGACGGCCTGCTGCAGCGCGGGGACATCGGCATCGACGCGATCTCCGGCACCAGCGCCGGCGCGCTGAATGCGGCGGTGCTGGCGACCGGCTGGGCGCAGGATGGCCGCGAGGGCGCACGCGAGGCGCTGCAGCGCTTCTGGCGCGATATCGGCAACGCCGGCGGCGGCTACCTGCTGCCGCTGCAGGCCCCGTCGTTCGGTCCGCCCTTCGACCTGAACACCGTGCCGGGCTACGACTGGGCCAGCCGCTTCCTGCGCACGCTCAGTCCCTACGATTACAACCCGCTCAACCTCAATCCGCTGCGCGACGTGCTGGTGCGGCATGTCGACGAACAGGCGCTGCGCGACGGTCCGATCCGCCTGTTCGTCACCGCGACCGCGGTGCGCAGCGGCGAACCGTGCGTGTTCAGCGGCGCTGCGCTCGGCCTCGACGCGCTGCTGGCGTCGGCCTGCCTGCCGTTCCTGTTCCAGGCCGTCGAGATCGACGGCGAGGCCTACTGGGACGGCGGCTACAGCGGCAATCCTTCGATCCACCCGCTGGTCGATCCGGATGCGGACTGCGACATCGTTGTGGTCCGGCTCAATCCGGCGCATCGCGAGGGCGTGCCCAGGCGCAGCACCGAGATCATGGACCGAATCAACGAGATCACGTTCAACGCCAGCCTGATCGGCGAACTGCGGATGATCGGGCAGATCGGCCGGCTGCAGCGGCAGGTGGCGACGGACGGCGTCCGTGGCCCGGAGTGGCGGCTGCACGTGATTGCCGACGACGTCGATCTCGCGACCCTGCCGGCATCGAGCCGCCTGCGCACCGATCCCGGCTTCGTCGAGAGGCTGCATGGCTTCGGGCAGGCGGCGGTGGCGCGGTTCCTCGATGTGCACGGGGAGGCGATCGGGCGGTATTCGAGTCATGAAGCCACTGCATCAGCGGTGATCGGGCGGGGTGCGGATTTGCCGAACGATTGATACGGCGGCTTGACGCTTGAACTGCCGTGATGTTGGAGCTTGTCATCCCGAGCGAAGCGAGGGATCTGTCGTTCAAGCCCTGCGAAAGCAGATCCCTCGCTTCGCTCGGGATGACAGGCTTTCAGCGTTCTTGTGCTGCCAGATCGGCTGCTTCGGCGACATGCATCAACGATGCATCCGCGCGCTGGTCGCAAGCCCCTTGTCGGTCAAACGCGCGATCTCGCGCTCGCCCTTTCGCTCGACGCGGACCAGTCCGGCGCCGGGAATGCCGCCGACGCTGTCCTCGCCGATCCACGCCAGCGTGCGCAGCAGCACGCTCATGCGCACGCCCAGGCGCTTGCACAGCCGCGGCAGCGACATGCCGTCCGGTTCCGCCGACAGTTCGGCCAGCAGCGCGGCGACGAGGGCGGGGTCAGCGGACAACGGACGAGGGGATGTCGCGCTGGCGCGGCGCGTCGGCATCGTTGACGTGCGGCGTCACGACCACCGGGATCGACTTGGAGGTCGGCGTGCGCGATTCGTCGGCGAAGCTCGACAGCGGCACCAGCGGGTTGGTTTCCGGGTAGTAGGCCGCGAGGCAGCCGCGCGGGATGTCGTACTCGACCAGCAGGAAGCGTTTGGCGATGCGCCTGACGCCGTCGTCGCAGAGGCTTTCCAGGTCCACCCAGTCGCCGGCCTTCATCCCCAGCGCGGCGATGTCGTCGGCGTTGGTGAACAGCACGCGGCGTTCGCCGAACACGCCGCGGTAGCGGTCGTCGAGGCCGTAGACCGTGGTGTTGTACTGGTCGTGCGAGCGGGTGGTGGCCAGGGTGAACACCGGCTGCGCGCCGCGCATGCGGCGGGCGCGGTGGATGGGGTTGTCGGTGGGAACCTGCGCGGCGATGAAGTTCGCCCTGCCGCTCGGCGTGTTCCAGACGCGGTCGCGCGCCGTGTTGGACAGGCGGAAGCCGCCGGGCACGCGCACGCGCGCGTTGAAGTCGTGGAAGTCGTCGAAGGTCTTCGCGACCAGGTCGCGGATGCGGTCGTAGTCGCCGACCAGCCACAGCCACGGCAGCTTGCTGCGCACGCCGAGCGTGGCGTTGGCCAGGTGGGCGACGATCGCCGGTTCGGACAGCAGCTGGTCGGAGGCGGGCGGATTGATGCCCGACGACAGGTGCACCATGCTCATCGAATCCTCCACCGTCACCGCCTGCGGACCGGCGTCCTGCAGGTCGATCTCGGTGCGGCCGAGGCAGGGCAGGATCAGCGCGTCCCTGCCGTGGATCAGGTGGCTGCGGTTGAGCTTGGTGGTGACGTTGACGGTCAGGTCGCAGCGGCGCAGCCCGCGCGCGGTGGCGTCGCTGTCGGGCGTGGCGATGGCGAAGTTGCCGCCCATGGCGAAGAACACCCGCGCCTTGCCATCGATCATCGCCTCGATCGCGCCGACGGTGTCGTAGCCGTCCTTGCGCGGCGGCTCGAAGCCGAACACCTGCTCGATGCGGTCTAGGAACGCCGCCGGCGGCTTCTCGTAGATCATCATCGTGCGGTCGCCCTGCACGTTGCTGTGCCCGCGCACCGGGCAGGCGCCGGCGCCCTCGCGGCCGAGGTTGCCGCGCAGCAGCAGCAGGTTGGTGATCATGTTGATCGTCGCCACCGAATGCTTGTGCTGGGTGATGCCCATGCCCCAGCAGGCAATCACGCGTTCGGACCGCAGGTAGATCTCGCCGGCGTGGCGGATCTGAGCCTCGTCGAGACCGGATTCGGCGATGATCGTTTCCCAGGCTTCGGCGCGGACGTCTTCGGCGAAGGCGTCGAATCCCGCGGTGTGCCCGTCGATGAAGGCGCGGTCGAGCAGGGAGCGCTCGCCGCGCGCGAGGGCTTCCGCGTCGCGTTCGAGCACGTGCTTGACGATGCCCTTGATCGCGGCGAGGTCGCCGCCGATCTTCAGCTGCAGGTAGTCCGACGAGATCTTCGTCGAACCGTAGGTCATCATCTCCAGCTTGTCCTGCGGATCGGCGAAGCGCTCCAGCCCGCGCTCGCGCAGCGGGTTGAACGAGACGATCCTGCAGCCGCGCCTGGCCGCCTCGCGCAGTTCGCCGAGCATGCGCGGGTGGTTGGTGCCGGGGTTCTGGCCGAAGATGAAGATCGCGTCGGCCTTCTCGAAGTCGTGCAGCGAGACCGTGCCCTTGCCGACGCCGATCTGCTTCTTCAGCGCGGTGCCGGAG
>JAFAEU010000178.1 GCA_023423855.1 Pseudomonadota bacterium
TCGACGTATTTTCCCTCAGAACGCCAACCGAAGCGATCCGTGGCGCATCGTACTTCGGGAGTTTGTGACCATTGCGGAACTGCGCATACGTCGCTTCGTCCACGCTGTAGCGGCGAATGCCGTCCACGACGTCCTCCGCGGCCGCCAATCCGATCGCGGAGGCCTCGGCCGCGCGGTTGAAGTCCTGCGCGCTGATCGAACCCAGCATCGGCGTGATCAGCAAGTCGTCCGGTCCCAGCGTCGCGATCTGCGCCTCGACCACTCGCTTCATCAACACGCGCGAAGCCTGTGCGCTGATCGCAAGGGGCGAATCCAGGTGCGCCTCGTCGGCAAGTGGGGTTCCGACCCGCGACACGATCAACCGCTGGGCACCGAGCTTCCGTGCCTCGTCGATCGGCACGTTGTCGAGCACGCCGCCATCCACCAGCAGCCGTCCATTCACCCGGATCGGTGCAAACGCCCCCGGAACCGACATACTGGCGCGGATCGCCATTGCCAGTTCACCTTCCTCGAACACGACCTTGTCTCCGGTCACGATGTCGGCAGCGATGGCGCGGAACTGGATCGGCAGGTCGTCGAAATGCGCGACCTCCCACGTCGGAAGCATCAGGCGACGGAGCAGGAACTCCAGCCGCTGCCCCTGGATCACCCCCTGGGGGACCGCGACCTTGCCGTTCCTGAATCCAAATTCGACTCCGCCCAGACGGCGCAGATCCTCCTGCTTTCTGCGTATCGAGCGCTGCTCTCGCGGCGTTCGATCATGGAGCACGTCGTTCCAGTCGACCGCTTCGAGCGTCGACTCGATCTCGTCGGCACCGTAGCCCGCCGCATACATCCCGCCGACGATCGCGCCCATCGACGTTCCGACGATGCAATCCACCGGTACGCGCTCCCGCTCGAGGACGCGCAGCAGCCCGATGTGTGCTGCTCCGCGGGCGCCCCCGCCGCCGAGCACGAGACAGGTGCGTGGGCGCTCCCCGGCAATCGCATCGGGCGGCGCCGGCGGGCTGGCCGGCGCCGCAAACGACGCGGCGACCAAGAGCGCAAGAACGGCAGACGCCGCACCGCGGAGAGGATGCATGCCGTTGTCTCAGAAGCGCAGCGTGGCGATCAGCTGGGGACCATGCGTCTTGATGTCGATCCCGCCTGTGAAGTGGCTCTTCTCGAAGTCGAGATTGATGTCGTTGTAGTTGTAGCGCAGCGAAAACCCGAAGTGCTCCCACGGGAAGTAATCAACCTTTGCGCCGAGGTCGATCGCCTCACCCGAGAACCCGCCGCCAGACTTCTTCACGAAGGACGCATCCACGCCCACGCGCCAGTGACTGGAGAGCAACCTGACATACTCGGCATGGATCTGCGGCACCCAGTTGGATTCCGAGATCGCCGCGGACGCGACCTCGATGCCTCCATCCGTTTCGACCGCCGCCGCAAGCGCGGAAGAGACCTTGTAGCGAATGGCGCCGATGCCGACGCCGAAGGCGCTGCGATCGTCATGGTGGAAGAACCAGGTGTACGAAGCACCGAGCAACCGGATCTCGAAGTCCCCTTCGAAGTCTGCGCCCTCGACGAAGACCTCGTCGCCGATCTGGTACCCGTCCGTCAACGTCATCGATGATTTTGCGTCATAGCCGTAACCGAACATCTCGAACTTGTGGCGGTGCCCGCTGCGGCTGCCGTGCCCGAACGAAGCGCCGGCCTCGAAGAAGCCCTCGGTGCCGTCCAGGTCGATGCCCAGGTCGCGCTTCAGGTCGATGCTGCTTCCGGAAGCAGAGCCGGTGGACGGCTCCCACTTCAGATCGACATCATTGTTGGCGTGATAGGTGCCCAACGAGAAGAAGTACTTGTCGACGGGGGCCAGCGTCTCGGCCTGCACGACGGCAGGCGACGCGAGGGCCGCGACGGCGGACAGGGCAAGCGGGAGATAGCGTTGTTTCATCGGTTTCATCCTCATTCCAGTGGTCATTGATCTGTCCGGACAGGCGGATGCCTGCACGGTCGATTGTCAAAGTCAGTCCCAGGCGCCGCGATAGACAAACCGCGGCATGTTCCAGTCATGGCGGATCGCCAGCACGCGGAGGGCGAAGCCGACCGTCATGGCCGCGACCATGGACAGGTCGTGGTGCAGGCCCGCCTTCTGCGCGCCCATGTAGAGCAGGCCCGCTACCAGAGAGACGCTGGCATAGAGCTCCTTGCGGAAGAGCAGTGGCGTCTCGCTGCACAGCAGATCGCGCAAGACGCCGCCGCAGGTGCCCGTGATCATTCCGCTGACCACGACAATCGCCAGCGGCAGGGACATCGCGTCGGCGACGTTGCAACCGATCACCGTGAACACGACCAGGCCCAGTGCATCAAGGAGCAGGAACAGCCGGCGCAGCCGGACGACGACCGACGCGAGCAGGCCCGCGGCAATGGCAGCCAACACCGTATACGCGAGGTACTCGGGGTGCTGGATCCACGTCAGCGGATGGTTCCCCAGCAGCACGTCGCGGACGGTGCCACCGCCAAGAGCGGTGGCGCAGGCGATCACGCACACGCCGAACCAGTCCATCTCGCGGCGCCCCGCGATCAGCGCTGCCGTCATGGCTTCTGCCACTATGGCGACCAGATATGCGATGTGTAGTGCCATTCGAACTCCAGATACCGGCCGCTTTTACGAATGCCGTGGCATTTCCGGGAATAGCCGAGTCCACGCCTGCCGGATGACCGACATGCCTCCATTCAGCTACACTTCTGGCCGGCCTCGCCCTTGAATGGGCGCAGAAGCCCGCTGAGCGGACCTAGATTGGCACCGCCCCTCATTTGCCACACAGCATGTTTCGCGGAACACGGACCCGACAGGACATGACCAGCGCATCCGGCATCCAAGGCTTATCAGGGGATGCTTCCACCGGCCTGACTGGCGACGCCGCGATGGAGTCCGTGACCCACCTGCTGATAGATGCCGAAGCCGGCAGCGAGGAGGCCTGGAACCAGATCTACTCGCTGGTCTACCATGACCTGCACCGGATCGCCCGGTCGCAGATCCGGATGCACTTCCAGCCCGGGGTGTCTCCCACCTCGTTGATCAGCGAGGCATGGCTGAAGCTCGCCCGGAGCCAGCCCTCCGCGTCCTGCCGGCCGCATCTCATGTCACTGATCGCCCGCGCCATGCGCTTCGTCCTGCTCGACGAGGCCCGGCGCAGCATGTCCGAGAAGCGCGGCGGCGACGTCCTGGTCGAGCAGCTCTCGCAGATCGATGGGCTGGGCGTGGAATCCCAGATCGAGGAACTGCTGGCCCTGGATCGGGCGCTGGAGGAACTGTCCCGCATCGACGCGAGGCTGGTGAAAGTCGTCGAGCTTCGCTATTTCGGTGGACTCGACGAGGTCGAGATCGCCACCGTGCTCGGCGTGACCGAGCGCACGATCCGGCGCGACTGGCGCAAGGCCAGGGCCTACCTCCAGAGCCATCTGGACGCCCCCGATCCCGCCTGATCCGCACGGACCGCCGGGCTCCATGTCCTGTTGCAGTGATGTTTCCCGAAACCCGGGATGTCACTCAACACAATGGAGCTGTCCCGTGTGTAATATCCGTACCCTGCTTGCTGTCACCGCCGTTGCCGCGCTGGCAGCCTGTGCGCCAAAGGCCGACCACATCAAAGCCGCCTACGTCCCCGCCGCCATCTATCAGAACATGAGCTGCAACCAGATTGCCGCCGAGGCCGTCAACGTCTCCAACCGTGCGCATGACGCCGTCGGCGTCGAACGCCGTCATCGCCACCAGGACCAGGCCATCACCGCCGCCGGCCTGGTCGTGTTCTGGCCTGCCCTGTTCTTCACCCACGGGCACAACGCCCGTTCGGCGTCCGAACTGGCACAGCTGAAGGGAGAGATCGAGGCCCTCCAGACCGTTTCCGCCCAGAAGAACTGCGGTATCGCGTTCAACCGGGCCTGATCCGCCTGATCTGCAGACGCCCCGCAAGATTGCGGGGCGTCTGCAGTGATTGCGCACGACCTGCACTTCCGGGGCATCGCATCACCGGGCTGCCCCCTTCCACGCCCCGACTCCCCCAATGACCAGTCCGGAAGATGCGCAGTTAGTCCACGCTTCCGGCGCGCTGTTCGTCCATGTCCGTGTACTGATCGGCATGATCATCGGCCTCGGACTGACACACCTGATCCGAAATTTCGCCGATCTCATCGAGCGTCCCGGACGCCGGAAGATCTACTGGGTCCATCTTGCATGGGCGATGTTCGTCTTCCTGTACCTGCTCCACTTCTGGTGGTGGGAATTCCGCCTCACCTACGTGTCATCGTGGAGTTTCAACGTCTACCTGTTCGTTTCCCTGTACGCACTCCTGCTCTATCTCCTGTGTGCGTTCACGTTCTCGACCAGCGCCGAGCAACACCCCAGCTATCGCGAGTACTTCTATTCGCGCAGGCACTGGTTCTTCGGCGTGCTCGCGCTGGCCTATGCCGCCGACCTGTGGGATACGTGGATCAAGGGGCCGGAATACTTCCACAGCTTCGGCACGGAATACATCGTCCGCAACCTATCCCATATCGGGCTGTCCCTGGCGGCCATCTTCGTGAGAAGTCCGGCCTTCCACGGCGCGTTTGTGTTGTTTGCGCTCGTCTACCAGATCTCCTGGATCGTTCGCCAGTTCGAACTCATCTGAACCTCGGGAAGCACCCATGATCCGGCTTGCGCTCCTTCTGATCGGCACAAGGTTCCTGCGTCCGTGCTGGCCGCTCCTCCTGCTTCTGGGAATCGCCTGGATCTGTGGCGGTGCGTGGCTGCTGGGGGTTCTACCCCGTTTCCACGGACGGTTGGGTTAAGAGTCTAAAGGTCTGATCCTGGATGTCGAGCCGACGCTGCCTAAGGGGGTTGTGGAAGCGTTCGATGTAGTCGAACACGTCGACCCGCGCTTCGGCCAGGGTCAGGTAACGGCGGCGGTGGACGCGTTCACGCTTGAGCAGTCCGAAGAAGCCTTCCATCGCGGCGTTGTCGCCACAATGGCCAACCGCGCTCATGCTGCTGATGACGCGGTGATCCTTCAGGAACTGCTGGTAGTCGGCACTGGTGAACTGCGTGCCGCGATCCGAGTGCAGGATGACCGGGCTGCGATCCGGACGCTGCCAGCAGGCCATCATCACCGCCTTCAGGACCAGGTGCCGATCCTGCACCGGCGCCATGGACCAGCCGACGATCTTGCCCGAGAGCAGATCCATCACCGCGCACAGGTAAAGCCAGCCTTCGCCCGTCTTGATGTAGGTGATGTCGATGACCCACTTGGTGTTCGGTTCCAACGCCGCGAAGTCGCGTTCCAGGTGATTACGCACATGCAATGGCCGCACACCGGATGGCTTGTGGCGCCAACGCCGCTTCTGCGGCACGCCGAACAGACTCTCGCGTGCCATGAGCCGGGCGATGCGGTTCAGGCTGGCCGTCTCGCCTTCGTAGCCCAGTATTTCGTGCATGCGGGGCGCACCCATCACGCCATCGCTGTCAGCGTGGTGCTGGCGGATCTTCTCCAGCAGACGGGTATTGTCCCGTGCACGCTCACTGGGCTGCCGAACCAGCCACGCATGGAAGCCGCTGGGCGCGACCTTCAGGCAGCGGCACATCAGCCGGATCGGGTACTGGCTGCGGTGACGTCGGATCGCCTCGTACCTCAAGGCGATTCCTTGGCGAAGAACGCCGCCGCATCGCGCAAAAAATCCCGCTCCTTCTTCACCCGCGCCAGTTCCAGCTTGAGCGCCAACAGCTCCTGGTCACGGGCCACGCCGTTGCCCGGGAACGCCTTCTTGCCGTTTGTTTCCAGGTCCTTGCGCCAACGATGGATCTGGTTGGCACGGATCCCCAGGTCACGGGCGATCTGCGAGACGTTGGCTCCCGGCAATCGCGTCAGGCCAACTGCCTCACGCTTGAACTCTTCGCTGTATCTCTTTCTTTGCTGCATGACACTCCTCCTGCCCCATCATGGGGCTTAACTGAAGTGTCCGTGGAAACGGGGTAGAACCCAACCGTGCGCCCATGCACGGCCCCTGGGCCGGTTGGCGCATGGCTGGCCGCGAACTCGTTTCGCCCGACGGTGACCGCATCACGCCCGAACGCCTCCGGGGCCTCGTCTGGCGGCTGCGGGCCGAGGCCCGACGGGACGCCGCGCGAGCGGCTCGTGGAAAGCGGATTGGCGCGCCGGTCTTCATCCGGACCGACTGAAGGTCGATCTCCCGGCCATCGGGACACCGCCCGGCCGGTAACCTCCAACCTCCGCCAACTGCTCCAGAAATCCGCGCAAAATCGCCGGAATTCGGGGGAAATCCGCGAAATTGACGTTTTCTTACGCTGCCGGACCGTACCATGCGCGGGTAATCCGCAACACGTGAAGTCCACATGGCACCCAGCAAAAGCAACAACACCGTCCTCCGCAAGTCCGGCAGGTCCGGCAGCAAGCAGACCGCGACCCTGACCCGCGAGCAGATCGAGGACGATCTGGCGGCCTTCCGCAAGGCCGGCGGCAAGGTCGAGAAGCTCGGCAATACCAATACCTTCAAGAAGATCGGCTGACACCCGGCCAGGCCGGTCAGCGTCAGCGGATCGGGATGTCGTGGAAGGTCTCCGGCGGCGGCTGCAGCCGGAAGGTGTAGTGCCACCATTCCATCTCGTAGTTCGCGAAGCCGTGGCGCGCCATCGCGTCGCGCAGCAGCGTGCGGTTTTCGCGCTGCCCGGCGGTGATGCCCGGGTGGTCGGTGTTGGCGCGCGGGTCGAAGAAGTCGAACGCGGTGCCCATGTCGAGTTCCTCGCACGCGTCCGGCGCCGGCCCGCAGCGCAGCAGCGTGAGGTCGATCGTGGCGCCCTTGCTGTGTCCCGAGCGGTCGGAAATGTAGCCGGGAATCAGGCTGCCCTTGTCGAGGGCGGGATAGAACTCGGCCTTCGTTCGCTGATCGCTGGCGTCGGCGGCCCAGCGCACGAACTGCTGCACGGCGCGCACCGGCCGGTAGCAGTCGAAGATGCGCAGCCTCAGCCCCTGCCCGCGCAGTTCCACTTCGACGTCCCGCAGCGCTTCGGCCGCCGGACGCAGCAGGTAGCACTTCGCCGCTTCGTAGCCGTCCACGCGCGTGCCGGTGAAGTTGTGTTCGCCGGCGTAGCGGATGTCCAGGTCGATGTCCGGCACCAGCCGGGCGATGTCGACGAGGTCCGCGGCTTCGAAGGTCGCGGCCGGCGCGCCCGGTCCGGGCGCAGGCGTTTTCGACGCACACGATGCGCCAAGCAGCAACAGCGCCGCCAGCAGTGCGATGCCGGGCCGGTCAGGGCGCCGGGCAGTCGCCGATGCGCTCGAACGCGAGGTCTTCGTAGTCATAGCTGAAATCCGCTTCGGGGTCGACCTTCGCCATCGTCAATCGCGCGGGGCCGGCCGCAGGCGTGGCGAACGTCAGCCAGGCTTGCGCGTCGGCGCCGAGTTCGTGCCAGTCCACCAGCAGGCGCTCGCCGCTGCGCATGACCGCGCCATGCAGCTTCGGCGATTTCGCCGCGCGGAAGCCCACGCCCTCGCCCTCCGCGCAGATCGAGACTTCGCCGAACCACGGATCGCGATAGCGGCCCAGGAAGCCCGCGGCGTCGCGTACCGAAGCCCTGGTGCGTGCTTCCTCCGGGGCGGAGGATTGCACCACGTCGGCGGATTCCGCGCGTTCGGCGGCAAGCAGCGCCGCGTAGTGCGCGACCGTGAGCGAAGGATCGTCCGGCCGGGTGAAGTGCTTGACCAGAACCTGCGTCAGCACGGTGCGCAGTTCGTCGGCGTTGCCGTTGATCAGGAGGACGAAGCCTGTGTCCTTCTGCGGCAGCAGGGTCACCGCCGAATACATGCCCGACAGCGTCCCGGTATGCGAGACCTTCCAGGTGCCGTCCACGTCGGTCAGGCGCCAGCCGTGGCCATAGGCGGAGAAATGGCTGTCGTCCCATTCGCGCATGCGCCGCGACAGCGGCATGGGCATGTGCGTCTTCCAGGCGTCCTCGCGCTGGCGCTGCGACAGCCACGGCCTGCCGTCGGCATCGAGGCCGAAGCGCTCGGGCTGCAGCCACATGCGGACCCACGCCAGCATGTCGTCGAGGCTGCAGCGGATGCCGCCCGCGGCCATCATCGGTACGTCGGGAATCACTTCGTCGTCGCCGCGCACCACCACCTGCCGTCCGCCTTCGCCGCGCGCGTGCGGCTGCGCGATGTTGCCGACCTCATCTCGCCGCCACTCGCCCGCCTGGCAGCGCGACAGGCCCAGCGGCTCGAACAGTTCGCGACGGACGAGGACGTCATAGGGTGCGCCGCCCG
Organism: Pseudomonadota bacterium; assembly: GCA_023423855.1. Classification (GTDB taxonomy): domain Bacteria; phylum Pseudomonadota; class Gammaproteobacteria; order Xanthomonadales; family Xanthomonadaceae; genus Luteimonas. Next base: position 8,304 of record JAFAEU010000178.1, read on the forward strand.
CCGCGGCGGCCACTTCGCCGGCGACGATGTACAGCGTGTTGTCGTAGGCATAGCGCGAGCGGAAGCTGTACGCAGGCTTCAGGTAGCGCAGCCCGCGGATCACGTCGGCGCGCGTGAACAGGTTCGGCTCGGGCCACAGCATCAAGTCCCCTGCCCCGGCGCCCAGCCCGCTGTTGTGGATCAGCAGGTCGCGCACCTGCATCTCGCGCGTCACCCACTCGTCGTGCATGCGGAAGTCCGGCAGGTGCTTGGTCACCGGATCGGTCCAGTCCAGCTTGCCCTGGTCGACCAGGCGCGCCAGCAGCGCGGCCGTCATCGCCTTGCTGTTGGAGGCGATCTTGAACAGGGTCGCCCGGTCGATCCCCTGCCCTCCCCCGGCGACCAGTTCACCCCGGGTGCGCGCGTACCGCACTTCGCCGTCGACGATGACGCCGACGGCAAGGCCGGGTGGCGCGTAGCGCGCGAAGGCATCGTCGAACGCGGCATCGAGCGCTTCGACCGTCTTGTCGCCGTCGCCGTTTTCCGACGCCTGCGCCGGAGGATTCGCGGACAGGCACAGCCACGCCGCCGCCACGCAGGCAAGGACGCGCCCCGTGTTCCACCTGCGCCCGTTCGATGCCTCGTCGCCGGCGAGCCTCACCGGAAGGCGTACTCGAGCGTGAGGTTGAAGGACCGGCCGCGTGGGTCGGCGACGCGCGACTCCCACGCCGCGCCGTCGCCGTCGTCGAGGTAGCGCAGCGTGAACGGCGGATCGGTGTCGAGCAGGTTGCGGACGCCGAAGGTCGCCCTCAGCCCTTCCACGCCCGTCCAGGTGAGGCTGTAGTTGTAGGTGACGTACTCGTCGACCTCGGTCTCCCATGCGGGCGGCGCGTAGTTGCCGTTGCGCATGCCCGGCGGCACGTAGTCCTCGTAGCCGTCGCGGTAGACCTGCGTGAGAGTGTGCATCCAATCGCCGCGGGTCCAGCCGAAGTTGAGGGTGTGCTTCCACTTCAGCGGGAGGTTGAGGTAGCGCTCGAACTTGCCGACGATGTCGTCGCCGTAGGGCTGCGACGCCAGGCTCTTGATGCGGAAGGAATCGAGGTAGCTGCCGTTGAGGTTGACGAGGAAGCTGCCGCCCGCCAACTCCGTGCGGAAGTTGACGTCCAGCT
>JAFAEU010000325.1 GCA_023423855.1 Pseudomonadota bacterium
CCCCAACCCTCCCCCGCAAGCGGGGGAGGGGCTAAAAGCCGCTGCTCTTGGCTCCCTCCCCCGCTTGCGGGGGAGGGTTGGGGTGGGGGCCACCGAAGCCGAGAACCTCTAACCACCCGTGCGCCCCCGCGCCCACTGCGCCAGCAGTACCGCCGTCGCCGACGCCACGTTGAGGCTTTCCACCGCGCCGCTGCCGGGAATCGACAGCCGCAGGTCGCAGGCCGCGGCCAGCGCCTCGCCCATGCCCTCGCCTTCGGCGCCGAGCACGTAGACCAGCCGCGGCGGCAGCGCCGTCGCGAACAGGTCGCCGCCATCGCGCACCACGGTGGCGGCCAGCGCGAAGCCCGCTTCGCGCAGCTGCGCGATCGCATCGTCGCCGTGGCCCAGCCGCACCAGCGGCACGGCTTCGGCGCCGCCCTCGGCCACGCGTGCGGCGGCGCCGGACAGCGCCAGCGTCGAATGCGCCGGCAGCAGCAGCGCCGACACCCCGAAGTGCGCGGACGAGCGCAGGATCGCGCCGAGATTGTGCGGATTGCCGACGCCGTCCAGCCACAGTGCGCAGCAGGGGCCCTCCGGCAGTCCGCGCAGCCAGTCGGGCAGCGCGCGCGGCGCCTCGCGCAGCACGTCGGCGACCACGCCTTCATGGTGCGTGCTCGCGGCCAGCCGGCGCAGTTCGTCGACATCGTCCACCACGCGGTAGCCGATGCGGTTGGCGGCGCACCACTTCAGCAGCGGCTGCAGCTGCGCGATGCGCGCCTGCGACAGGTACAGCTTGCGGATCGCCTGCGGGCGGCGCGCGAACACCGCGCGCACGGCGTTCAATCCGTACAGCCGCAGTTCGCCGGCGCCGCCGTCCGGCGGCGATCCGCGCACGTCGCGCGGGGGCGACGCCTCGTCGCGGCGGCGCGATCCCCAGGGCGTATCGCGCCCGGGCGCCGGTCGCGGCGTCCGCCTGTCGGCCATCAGTATCCGCCCGCGACGTCGGCCCTAGCCACGCTTGCGCCAGAAGTCCGCGTTGCGGATACCCAGCGCATCGGGATCGAACACCGGGTCGAGCCCCAGCTTCTTCTGCCGCTCATAGTCGCGCAGGGCGGCCAGCGCCGGCTTCTGCAGCAGCAGGATCGCGATGATGTTGAGCCAGGCCATCAGGCCCACGCCCAGGTCGCCCAGCGCCCACGCCGTCCCGGCGTTGTGGAAGGCGCCGAAAATCACCATGCCGGTGATCGCCAGGCGCAGCAGCAGCGTCGCCAGCGGCCGCGTCCTGTGGCCGTTGAGGTAGGTGAGGTTGGTCTCGGCCATGTAGTAGTAGGCCATGATCGTGGTGAAGGCGAAGAAGAACAGCGCCGTCGCCACGAAGCCCGCGCCCCAACCCGGCAGCACCGTGTTGATGCCGTTCTGGACGAAGCCGGCGCCGGCCTCGATGCCGGGCAGCGCTTCCTGCAGCATCGTGCCGTCGGGCAGCTGCACGTTGTACATGCCCGTGGCCAGCACCAGGAAGGCGGTCGAGGTGCAGATCAGCATGGTGTCGAAGTAGATCGCCCAGGCCTGCACGTAGCCCTGCTTGGCCGGGTGCGAGACTTCCGCGGCGGCGGCGGCGTGCGGGCCGGTGCCCTGGCCGGCTTCGTTCGCGTACACGCCGCGCTTCACGCCCCACTCCACCGCCAGGCCCAGCATCGCGCCGAAGCCGGCATGCAGGCCGAAGGCGCTGCTGAAGATGATGCGGAACATTTCCGGAACGTAGTCGTAGTTGAGCACCATCACCACGATCGCGGTCAGGATGTAACCGACAGCCATGAACGGCACAAAGAACTCCGCGAACGCGGCGATGCGCTTGATGCCGCCGAAGATGATCGCCGCCAGCAGCAGCGCCACCGCGATGCCGATGCCGAGCTTGAGCGCATCGCGCGAGGCCATGCCCATCACCTCGCCGTCCAGCGAGCCGCACAGCGCCCCGCCCTGGCAGGCGTTGGCGATGCCGTCGGCGATGGCGTTGGCCTGCACGCCCGGCATCAGCACGCCGGCCGCGGCGATCGTCGCGATCGCGAACGCCAGCGCGTACCACTTCAGGCCCAGGCCCTTCTCGATGTAGTAGGCCGGGCCGCCGCGGTAGCGCCCCTCGTTGTCCTTCTCCTTGTAGATCTGCGCCAGGCAGCACTCGACGAACGAGGTCGAGGCGCCGAGGAAGCCCATCACCCACATCCAGAAGATTGCGCCCGGCCCGCCGAACGCGATCGCGGTGGCGACGCCGGCGATGTTGCCGATGCCGATGCGCCCGGACATCGACAGCGCCAGCGCCTGGAACGAGGATACGCCGGCGTCGGACTTCTGCCCGGTGAAGGTCAGGCGCGTCATCTCGATGAAACCGCGCACCTGCATGAAGCGCGTGCGGAACGAGAACCACAGCCCGGCGCCCAGGCACAGCGCGATCAGCGCCTTGCTCCAGATGATGCCGTTGATCCAGCCCAGGACTTCTTCCACGGATGCTCTCCCCATCGGTCGATTGGACGCTCCGACCGGGACGGCGAGCGCACGGAAGGCGGAACGATAGCGGAAAACCGGGATGGGGTCAGAGTGCAATCTCCCCCGACCGGGTCCTCACTCCCGGGAAATCGGCGGGAAATTGCACTCTGACCCCGGTTTTCAGCCCCGGACCCGGCCGAACACCCGCAGATCGTGCAGCCGGCCGCGCTTGCGCACCGCGCGGCACAGCAGGCCCTCCTCGGCGAAGCCGTTCTTCAACAGGACCCGGGCCGAGCCGAGGTTGAAGTCCAGCACGCCGGCCTGCAGCCGCTCCAGCGCCAGCGCCTCCATCACCCACGGCGCGAACACGGCGATGGCCCGCGTCATCACGCCCCTGCCCCAGTGCGCATGCCCGAGCCAGTAGCCGAACTCCGCGCCCACGCTGCGCTCGCCCCTGAACGGATGCGCGCCGATGCCGCCGCAGGCCTCGCCGTCGATCTCGATCGCGAACACCGGATCCGACAGTTCGATCACCCGGCCGGAGAGGAAGGCCTCGCCGTCGGCGCGCGTGTAGGGGTGCGGGAAGCGATCGCTGAGGCCGCGCGGAATCCGTTCGTCGTCGGCATGGCGCAGCAACGATTCCAGGTCGTCCATACGCCAGGCGCGCAGGCGGATGCCGGCGTCGACGGGAAGGATCGTGTCGCGCCACAAGGGAGCAGAGGTTGGTTGCGTCATTGCCACTTGCCGTCATCCTGGCGAAAGCCGGGATCCATTTTGACTTCTCCGCACCGGAACAGTGACGCCGGTTCGAACACGGTGAGCCGGATGGATCCCGGCTTTCGCCGGGATGACGGAATCGGGGGTGCGGCGAGGTCCGGCGCGGTGTTCAGGCGTGGCCGCTGACCTGGGGCGTCTCCAGCTCCATCTGCTCCAGCTTCTTCGCCAGCGCCTCCGGCGAGCGCGTGAACGGCGCCAGCAGGGCGTAGAACGCCGGCACCACGAACAAGGTCAGCAGGGTGGCGAATGCAACGCCGGAAATGATCACGACGCCGATCGTCGCACGGCTGGCCGAGCCCGGCCCGCCGGCCACGACCAGCGGCACCGCACCCATGATCGTCGCCGCGGCGGTCATCAGGATCGGGCGCAGGCGCACCGCCGAGGCCTCGGCAATCGCCTCGGGCACGCTGCGCCCTTCGTCGCGCAGCTGGTTGGCGAACTCGACGATCAGGATGCCGTTCTTCGCCGCCAGGCCGACCAGCATCACGATCCCGATCTGGCTGAACAGGTTCAGCGTGCCGCCGGTGATCCACAGCCCGATCAGCGCGCCCAGCACCGCCAGCGGCACGGTCAGCATGATCACCAGCGGATGGACGAAGCTCTCGAACTGCGCCGCCAGCACCAGGTAGACGATCAGCAGGGCCATCAGGAAGGTGACCAGGATCGCGCCACCGGCTTCCTGGAACTCGCGCGACTCGCCCTTCCAGTCGACCTGCGCATAGTCAGGCAACTCCTCCGCGGCGACGCGATAGGTCCATTCCAGCGCCTCGCCCATGGTGTAGCCGGGGGCAAGGCCGCCGCTGATGGTGATCGCGCGCAGCCGGTTGAACCGGTTGAAGCTGCCGGGCTCGGCGATCTCGCCCAGGGTGACCAGGTTGGACAGCGGGATCAGCTCGCCATCGCGCCCGCGCACGTAGGTGTTGGCGAGGTCGGACGGCGCCATGCGGTTCTCGCGCCCGGCCTGCAGCATCACGTCGTATTCCTCGCCGTTGTCGATGTAGGTCGTCACCTGGCGCGAGCCCATCATCGTTTCCAGCGTGCGCCCGATCTCCTGCACCGACACGCCGAGGTCGGACGCGCGCGCGCGATCGATCTCGACCCGCATCTGCGGCCGGGTTTCCTTGTAGTCGGAATCCGCGTCGACGATGCCCGGGTTGGCCTCGATCCGTTGCAGCATCCGGTCGCGCCATTGCGCCAGCTCGCCGTAGTCGGGGCCGCCGAGCACCAGCTGGTAGCGCTGGCCGCGCCCCCCGAGCAGGCCACCGGGCACGTTCGCGCGCACCTGCACGCCGGGCAGGGAGGCGAAGCCCGAGCGCAACTGGCCAACCACTTCCGCCGTGCTTTCGTCACGCTCGCGCCAGTCCTTGAGGAACACGATCACGTTGCCGGTGTGCATTTCCTCGCTGCCGCCCCAACCGCGCGGGACCCGCGAATTGGCGCGTTCGATCGGGCCATCACCCTCCACGTAACCGGCGAAGATCCGCTCGACCTGCTGCATCTGGCCGACCATGTAGTCGAATCCCGCGCCTTCGGCCGCATCCACGCTGACGAAGAAGCGGCCGCGGTCCTCGGTGGGCGACAGTTCACTGGGGACGCGCAGGAACAGCAGCGCGGCGGCCACCCCGCACAGCGCCATCGCCGCCAGCACCAGGGCCAGCAGCCGCTTGCCCGGGATCGCGACCAGTTGCCCGACCCGGCGGCCATAGTGACCGCTCAGGTTCCCGAGCCTGCGGTTCATCCAGGCATTGAACCCGGTGTCCTTGCCATGCGGCTTGAGCAGCTTCGAACACATCATCGGCGTCAGCGACAGCGCGACGAAGGCCGACAGCGCGACCGCCGACGCCAGCGCGATCGACAGTTCCCGGAACAGGCGGCCGCTGTTGCCCTCCATGAAGCCGATCGGCAGGAACACCGCCACCAGCACCGCGGTGGTCGCGATCACCGCGAACGCCACCTGCGCGGTGCCGCGCCTGGCCGCCACCAGCGGCGGCTCGCCCAGGTCGACGCGACGCTGCGCGTTCTCCAGCACGATGATCGCGTCGTCCACCACCAGGCCGATGCACAGCACCAGCGCCAGCAGGGTCAGCAGGTTGATCGAGTACCCGAAGGCGTACAGCGCGATGAACGCGGCCACCAGGCACACCGGCACGGTCACGGCCGGGATCAGGGCCGCGCGCAAGCTGCCCAGGAACAGCCAGATGACCAGGAACACCAGCACCATCGCCTCGCCGAGCGTCCAGTACACGCGCTCGATCGCGGCTTCGATGAACTGGGTGTTGTCGGCGGCGACGAAGATCTCGGTGCCTTCGGGCAGGGTCTGCTGGATGCGCTCGGCCTCGGCGCGCGCGGCGCGCGCCACGTCGAGCGCGTTCGCGGTCGACGTCCGCACGATCCCCAGGCCCACGTTCGGGGTCGAATTGCTGCGCGCGTACGAGCGCCGCTCGCGCGGTCCGATCTCGACCTCGGCCACGTCGCCCAGCCGCACCACGTAGCCGTCGCCGCCGCGCCCCAGCGGAATCTGCGAGAACTGCTCCGGCGTGCGGTAGCCGCGTTCGACGCGCAGGGTGAAATCGCGGCTTTCGGATTCGATCCGTCCCGCCGGCAGCTCCACGTTCTCGCTGCGCAGCGCGGATTCCACGTCGGCGGCGGTGATGCCGCGCGCCGCCATCGCGTCGCGGTCCAGCCAGATCCGCATCGAATAGCGCTGGCTGCCGCTCAGTTGCACCCGCGCCACGCCATCGAGCGAGGACAGCCGGTCGAGCACGTAGCGCTCGGCGAAGTCGCTCAGCTCCAGCGTGTCCATCGTCGACGAACGCATGTTCAGCCACATGATCGCGTCGGCATCGGCCTCGACCTTGGCGATCTCGGGCGGATCGGCCTCGTCGGGCATGCGGTCCATCACCCGGCTGATGCCGTCGCGCACGTCGTTGGCGGCGGCCTCGATGTCGCGGCTGAGGTTGAACTCGATGGTCACGTCGGCGCGGCCGTTGCGGCTCTGCGACTGGATCGTGCGGATGCCCTCGATGCCGGACAACGCGTCCTCGAGGATCTGGGTGATGCGGGTTTCGACCACGGCCGCGGATGCGCCCGGATAGGTGACGTCCACCGACACGATCGGCGGGTCGATGTTCGGCAGTTCGCGCACGGTCAGGCGCATGAACGACATCAGCCCCAGCACCACCAGCAGCAGGCTGACCACGACCGCGAACACCGGCCGCTTGATGGAGATGTCCGACAGCTTCACCGCGCCTGGCCCTCGCCCGCCGCAGGCGCCTCGCCGGTGGCCGGCGGCGGCGCCTCCTCGGTCACGCCGATGCCCGGGCGCAGCTTGCCGGTCCCTTCGATCACGATGCGGTCACCGGCCGCGATGCCCTGCAACACCTCGACCCTGCCCGCGCTGCGTTCGCCGACCGCGATCGTCGCGCGCTCGACGGTGCCGTCGTCCTTCACCCGCCAGACGAAGCTCTCGCGCCCGACCTGCACCACCGCGATCTCGGGCAGCACCAGCGCCTCGCGCTGCGGCCGCGCCACCTGCACCTGCAGCAGCATGCCCGGGCGCAGGCGCCGGTCCGGGTTGGGGAAATCGCCGCGCACGGTGACCGCGCGCGTGCCCGGATCGATGCGCGCGTCGATGCTGGACACTTCGCCCTTGAACGCCTGCCCCGGCCAGGCCACGCTGGTGCCGCTGAGCGCATGCCCGCGCGCGACGTGCGCGAGGTGCATCTCGGGCACCTGGAAATCGACGTGCACGCGCGAGATGTCGTCCAGCGTCGCGACCACCGTGCCCGGCGTGACCAGCGCCCCCGGGCTGACCTGGCGGATGCCGAGCACACCGGCGAACGGTGCGCGGATGCGGCGGTCGCCGATATCGGCGCGCATTTCCGCCACGCGCGCCAGCGCGGCATCGCGCGTCGCCCGCTGCGTGTCGAGTTGCGAGCGCGCGATCAACTGCTGCTGCACCAGCTCGGTGCCGCGCCGGTACTGCTGCTCGGCCTCCTTGGCCGCGGCCTCGGCCGCCTGCAGCGTGGCCTGCTGCTGGTTGCCCGACAGCGTGACCAGGGTGGCGCCGGCCGCGACCTCGTCGCCGCTGTCGAAATGCACGCGCTCGACGGTCTCGCTGACCTTGGCGGTGACGGTCACCGATTCGCGCGCCTTGACCGTGCCCAGCGCCGAGATCGTATCGTTCCACGGCTGCAGCGCGACGACCCGGGTGGTGACGACCGTGGCGGACGCGGACCCGTTTCCGGCCGCCTGGCCGTCGCCTCCGCAGCCGGACAACAGCAGGCAGGCCAGCACAACGGCCAGGGCGGACCAGGTCGACAAGGAACGCAGGGGCATGGGCATCCGGGCGGAGGGGGGAAGCAATCCCTTCGATTCTATCCGGCACCTGCTTCAGACTTGTGTGTCTTCAGCTGGGGGGTTCAGCAACCCCTCGCGGTCAACCGATCCCGCGCTCGTGCGTTTCCCGTGGTCCCGCTCGCGGACAGCCGGTCCGGCGCGCGCGGTTCACCCGGGGCCGTGGTGTTCAGGTCGCCCTGCCCCCCACTGGCCCCGCGCCGCCAGGCCGTTGTCGCGGGCGCGCGCGAAGACCGTCTCCTGCGCCTTGGCCACGTTGCCGGCCAGGTCCTGCGACCAGATCTTCAGCGCCGCCGACTGCATCGCGCGCCCGTAGGAGAACGACAGCGGCCAGGGGTGCGGGCCCATGCGGTTCATCGCGTCCAGGTGCGCGGTGCGTCCTCGTCGCCCTGCCCGCCGGACAGGAACACGATGCCCGGCAGGATCGCCGGCACCGACGACTTCAGGCACATCAGGGTGGACTCGGCGACTTCGTCGATCGAGCCTTCCTCGCCGCTGTCCTTGCCCGGCAGCACCATCGACGCCTTGAGGATCGTGCCCTCCAGCATGACGTTGTGCTGGTACAGCGCGTCGAACAGCGAGCGCAGCACCACTTCGTGCACCTCATAGCTGGTCTCGATGTCGTGGCCGCCGTCCATCAGCACCTCCGGCTCGACCATCGGCACCAGGCCCTGCTCCTGGCACAGCGCGGCGTAGCGCGCCAGCGCGTGGCTGTTGGCCTCGATGCAGGTGCCCGACGGGATGTCGTCGCCGATGTGGATCACCGCGCGCCACTTGGCGAAGCGCGCGCCGAGCTTGTAGTACTCCTCCAGCCGCGCGCGCAGGCCGTCGAGGCCCTCGGTCACCACTTCGCCGGGAAAGCCGGCCAGCGGCTGCGGGCCCTTGTCGACCTTGATGCCGGGCAGGATGCCGCTGTCGGCCATGACCCTGGTGAACGGCACGCCGGCCTTGGTCGACTGGCGGATCGTCTCGTCGTAGAGGATCGCGCCGCTGATATGGTCGCCCAGCTTCGGCGTGGTCAGCAGCAGTTCGCGGTAGGCGCGACGGTTCTCCTCGCTGTTGGGAATGCCGACGGCGTCGAAGCGCTTGGCGATCGTACTGGTGGATTCGTCGATCGCGATGATGCCCTTGCCCGGGGCGACCATCGCCAGGGCGGTCTGGGCGAGCGTTTCGATGCTCATGACGGGAGGTCGGCCGGTTCGGAGAGAAGCGGAATTATAGCGCCCGGCCCGACGCGGCCCGCCGGTTCCGCACGCCCCTGCCGCTTGGCAGGACTGGAGCGAAACAAGGATCGTCGTCCCCGCGAAGGCGGGGATGACGAATACCAGGACTTTCCTACAGTTCGCCCAGCCCCTCGGCGCGGCCGTCGCCGCCGATCTGCAGCAGCCGCAGCGTGTTGGTGGCGCCGTGCGTTTCCATGTGCTCGCCGCTGGTGAACACCAGGCGGTCGCCGGATTCGAGCAGGCCCGCCTCCACCAGCAGGCGCACGCTGCCGCGCGCGGCCTCGCGCGGGGTCTGGCCGCGGCTGTCGTAGTCGATCGGGAACACGTCGCGCATCAGCGCCATGCGCCGGCGCGCGCCGGCATGGCGCGAGAACGCGTAGATCGGCGCGCCCGAGCGGAAGCGCGACAGGTAGCGCGCGGTGCCGCCGGATTCGGTCATCGCCACGATCGCGCCGACGCCGATGTGCTCGCTCAGGAACATCGCCGCCATCGCGATCGCGTGGTCGGCGCGCTCGAGGTTGCGCTGCGCCTGCTCGAAGTCGGTGTAGTGCGCGAACTGGCGCTCGGCGCCGGTGCAGATGCGCGCCATCGCCTCGACCGCGCGCAGCGGGAAGTTGCCCGCCGCGGTCTCGGCCGAGAGCATCACCGCGTCGGTGCCGTCGATCACCGCGTTGGCCACGTCCAGCACCTCGGCGCGCGTGGGGATCGGCGAGTCGGTCATCGACTGCAGCATCTGCGTCGCGGTGATCACGACCTTGTTGCGCGCCAGCGACTCGCGGATGATCTTCTTCTGCAGGCCCGGCAGTTCGGCGTCGCCGATCTCAACGCCCAGGTCGCCGCGCGCAACCATCACCACGTCGCTGGCGTCGATCACCTCGGCCAGGTTCTCGATCGCCTCGGCGCGCTCGACCTTCGACACCAGCGCGGCGTCGCTGCCGTGCGAACGCGCGATCGTGCGCGCCTCCTCCATGTCCGCGGCATTGCGGCAGAACGACACCGCGATGAAATCGACGCCGATCTGCGCGGCGATGCCGATCAGCTCGCGGTCGCGCTCGGTCAGCGCGCCCAGCGACAGGCCGCCTCCGAGCTTGTTCAGGCCCTTGCGGTCGGACAGCACGCTGTCGTTGAGCACGGTGTTGACGATGCGCTGGCCCTCGATGCGCTCGACCTTGAGCTGCACCATGCCGTCATCGAGCATCAGCACGTCGCCGGGCGCCAGGTCGCCGGGCAGGCCGAGGTAGCTCACGCCGACCTCGTGCTGCGTGCCGGGTGGCGCGTCCTCGCTGGCGAGCAGGTCGAAACGGTCGCCCGCCTTCAGCGACACCTTGCCGTCGGCGAAGCGCTCGACGCGGATCTTCGGCCCGGGCAGGTCGGCGAGGATGCCGATCTCGATGCCCACGCGCGCCGCGGCCTCGCGCACGGCCTGCGCGCGCGCGATCTGCTGCGAGGGATCGCCATGCGAGAAATTCAGCCGCACCACGTTCACGCCCGCGCGCAGGATCGCCTCGAGGACGCCGGGCGGGTCCGTCGCCGGACCGAGCGTGGCGAGGATGCGGGTACGGCGGCGATGTTCGGACATGGACGAGGATCCGTTGCAGGAGTAAGGATCGCGGCAATGCCGCGCAAGCCCACTATCCTAGCCGAGCCCGATGGCGATATCCCATATGTCCGGTGACCTCAACGCCCGCCTTGCCGACCTGCCGGGATTTCCTGTCCTGTCGGGACAGCGCCTGCGCCTGCGCGGCCCGCGCGCGGACGATGTCGACGCCGTGTTCGCACTGTTCTCCGACCCGGACGTGATGCGCTACTGGAGCCATGCGCCCATGCGCGAGCGCATGCAAGCCGAGGGCAAGGTCGAGGAGATGCTGGAAGCGTTCGAACGCCGCACGATGCTCAACTGGCTGGTCGCCGACCTCCGCAGCGACGCCGCGATCGGCAGCTGCACCCTGTTCCACTTCGACGCGCGCCACCGGCGCGCGGAAATCGGCTATGCCCTGCGCGCCGCCCACTGGGGCCGCGGCCTCGCCGCCGAAGCCGTCGCGCTGGCGCTGGACTGGGGCTTCCGCACCCTGGCCCTGCACCGCATCGAAGCCGACATCGACCCGCGCAACGCCGCCTCGCGCCGGCTGCTGCTGCGCCTTGGCTTCCGCAGCGAAGGCCTGCTGCGCGAGCGCTTCTTCGTCGGCGACGACGCCACCGATTCTGAACTGTTCGGCCTGCTGGCGCAGGACCGGCGCCGGCGCGACGGGTAAGGCGCCACCAACGCCCGCTGCGGTTCAGTCGTAGTCCGCTTCCGTGCGATGCGCTTCGACGTAGCGCTTGCCCGCGCGGTAGAGCGCCAGTCGCGCCGCGAATCCCTGCTCCCGGCTGGCGTCTGCCTCGATCTCGGCCGGCGTGAGCGAGGCCATGGCCTCCTGCTGCAGTTCGATCGCGCGCGCATGGTCGCCGGCGGCGGCATGGCAGGCCGCGGCCGTATCGATCCAGGCAGGCATGCCGCTCGCGGTTTCCAGCAGGCGCCCGGCTTCCGCCAGCCCGGCGGCCGCGTCGAACAGTTCCGGCTCGGGCGCGGTGCACAGCGCCCAGGCGAGATTGTTCCTGGCCATGCCGTCGCCGGCCTCGACGCCCTTGCGCCACAGCGCGATGCCGCGCCTGCGCGCCTCCAGCGTGTTGCCGCTGCGATAGAAATGCCAGTTGCCGTACTCGACGTACGCCAGCGTGTAGCCGGCCGCGATCGACCGTTCCATCCAGCGCGCGCCCTCCTCCTCGTCGCCGGGCGGGATCTCGCCGGTGAGATGGGCATATCCCAGCCGCGCCGCCGATTCGCCGTCGCCCTTCTCGGCATCCGCGCGCAGCCAGCGTTCGGCCTGCGCCGGATCCTTCGCCATGCCGCGACCTTCCAGCGCCATGCTTGCCAATCGGCGGCGCGCTTCGATGCTGTCGACCTCCTCCGACAGCGACCGGTAGGTCTCGATCGCCTGTTCCCGGGTGCCGTGGATACCGGGGCGTTCCCACTCGTAGATCCGCGCAAGATCGAGCAGCGCGTCGACGTTGCCCGCCACCGCCGCCGCCAGCAGCCAGCCTTCGGCGTCCTTCCAGTCCTGCCGGCGCATGCCCTGGTGCGCCATGAAGCGCGCGCCCCCGGCGCTGCCGCCCTGGGCGCCAAGCGCGACCAGGCGCAGCGCATCCTCGCGCTGCGCATCGTTCTTCGCCGCCCCGTACAGCGCGATGCCGGTGGCCGCCTGCGCATCGGGATCGCCGGCATCGGCGGCGTACTTCATCCAGCCGTTGGCGACGAGCGCCTCCTCGCGCTGGCGGTGGTAGTTGACCAGGAGCGCATAGCCCTTGCCGACGCCGTTGTTGGCGGGATCGGCCAGCGCGCGCAATTCGGCCGGGTCGAGCTGCGGCACGCCCTTCGCCGCGAGTTTCCACGACGCGGTGATCGCGGGGACCAGGACGTTGCCACGCTGCCGCGCAGCTTCCATGCGTTGCACCAGGAACGCGGGCGGCGGCGCGCCATCGAGCAGGATCCACGTGCGGGCGAACATCACGGTGGCGCCATCGCGATGCCAGCGGCGATCCGCGGCATCGAGCATCGCCGCGGCCGCCTGCAGGTCCTGCCCGACGCCGACGCCGGTCGCGTAGGCCATCGCCAGCAGCGTCATGTACGCGGCATGCTCGGCTTCGGCCCGGGGCAGCAGCAAATCCACCCATCCATCGTCGCAGCCCTTGTCCGGCTGCCTGGCGCACACCAGCAGCCACGTCGCCAGGGACTGCAGCCCGCCGGCCTCGGCGCCCGGCCGCAGTTCGGCGAGGGCGTCCACCTTGCCCCCGGCCATGCGGAAGGCCTGGATCGCCTGCAGGTCGATGTCCGACGATTCGCCCTGCGCCGCCATCGCATCCCTGAAGGAATCGGCGAGGCTCCGGCGCTGCGCCGGGTAGCCGGAGAAGGGATCGCCGCGCACGATCCGGTCAGCGGTATCGATGTAGTCGAACGACAGGTGCCGTTCGGCGCCGAGTTCCTCGTCCCAGGCCGCCGCCACCAGCGGGAAGTAGCGCTGCACCTCGACCTGCGGGTAGTACTCGTAGCGGAATTCGAGCCCGCTCGACGCCAGCACCGCGTAGATGTCGAGCGGCCCCATCACCCGGGCGGGCCGGGGCCAGAAGGACTCGCGCCCGTCGGCCAGCGCCAGCCGCGACAGCGCGCTGACCGCGAGCAGGGCTTCCTCGGCGACGGCGTCGTCCTCCAGCGCCTCGGCGCACAGCATGCGCGCGCGATGCAGCGCGATGCTGACCGGCGCCTTCAGCACCGCGGCTTCCAGCACGTCGCGCTTGCTCCGGCAGGCTTCGGGATCCACCTCGAGCAGGGCGTATCCCACTTCGCCCAGCGCGTCGTAGGCGTCGTAGGCCTCGGCATAGGCGGGATCCGACAGGAAGCGGCTCCAGGCGGCCTCCGGCGCCTGGATCACGTCGCGCACGCTGATGCCGCGCTCCTGCGCGGCCACCGGCAGTGCGCCGCCCAGCGTCGCCAGCAGGAACATCACAGACAGGACGCGCAATCTCATTTGTCGGCTCCTTCATCGATCGCATTGCGCAGCAGCTGCTGCAGCCGCCGCTGTCGTTCGTCCGCCGCGACGCCTGCCGGCATCCGGAACCGCAGCGTCGCCGACAGCCCGTCCTGCAGCCTGCGCACCTGCTCCAGATGCCCGGCCGCATCGCCGCCCGCCACTTCGGACTGGCTCACGTCGAGCTGGTAGACGACGCGCGCGTTGCCGTCGGCCACGTCCACGTCCCGCGCGTACTCGAAGGCCTTCGACGACACGCGCTGCCGTTCCTTGCCGAAGGTCGCGGTCCAGCGCTCGGGCATCGCCACTTCGATCTCGTGGCGGTAGCGCCCGGGCGCGGCATAGGCGAGCGGCGCGGTGCGGGCCATCGACGTCGGCAGCCGGCTGATCTCCTGCAGCGTGTCGGCGAACACGCCGAGCGCCTTGACCGAAACCCCCTCGTCGTCGAAGGGCGCCTTCAGCAGGTAGCGTTCGGTCACCGTCAGCGCATTGTCCTCGCGATCGTCGCGAAGCTGCGGCGCGGCCAGCACGTCGAGTTCGCCGAGCCGGCGGCGATAGTAGTCGGCATAGCGCCGCGACAGGTCGTCGCCGCGCTCGTTGGCGAACGACCTGCGGCGCTGGTCCGCGGAATCGCCGCGATAGACCGTTTCCACGTCGAGCCGCACCTCGCGCGCATCGGCCTGCGGCACGTAGCGCTCGACCACCGTGATGCCGTTGCGCTCGCGGCCGCGATCCGGCGCTTCGATCGGCTCGATGCGGCCGCCGCCGGGCGCGATCGCCAGCGCCGCGCCATAGGCGCTGAGGTCGTAGGCGCCCGCCGTGCCACCCTGCAGGGTGATGGTCGGATCCACCCACAGCACCTCGCGGCCCGATTCGATCCGCGCGATCACATGGTTGAACACCGACGCCGAGGGTACGAAAGCGGACACCGCCTTGCCGCGCGAGGTGCTGACCAGCGCCGGAACCGCGCGGATGTCCATGCGCGCGAGCAGGCTGACCAGCAGGTAGACCTTGTCCTTGCAGTCGCCGTAGCGGCGACGCCAGGTTTCGGCGGGCGCGGTCGGGCGATGGGTGTTCTCGCCCATCTCGACGCCGAAATAGCGTACTTCGTCCTGCACCAGCCGCACCGCGGCGGTGATGCGCGCGCGCTCGTCGCGCAGCGCGCGCCATTCCTGCAGCTTCGCCTCGAGTTCGTCGGGCAGGCGGTCGACCCGCGGGTACAGCGGCAGCGCCCAGTCGACGACCTGCTTCCAGCCCTGGTCGCGGGCAACCTGCGCCAACGGATACGGCTGGTACCAGGCCGGATACTGCTGGTCGTCGACGATGACCGGCTGCGGCGGCGCGTCCAGCACGACCTCGAAGCCGTCCGGCCGTTCGCGCACCACGGGTTCCGGCGCGCCGTTCTCGCGATGGACGCGTGGTTTCGTGCCCGGATCCATCAGCACGCGCAGGCGCGAGCGCAGCGTCGGGTTCTGCCAGCCGAAGCGCATCCAGTCGCTGCCCTGCCCCGCGAGCACCGGATTGCTGCCGGTGATGCTGTACGCGACGCGGATCACGTCGTTGCGACGCACGTCGTCGAGCACGATCAGCGCGGTGACGATGCCGTCGGCGAGGTCCTGCTCGAAGCCGTCCTCGCGCCGCGCGAGCGAAATGCGGTCGGCGTCGAGGCGATCGTGCCAGGCGCCGTCGCGGCGCAGCTCCACGTCATGGATCCGCAGCTGCTGGTATTCGGGATTGAAGCTGATCTGGAAGCGCCCCGCCTCCCCGACCAGCGACGCGCCGCGCGCCTCGTAGGCATAGTCCACGAACAGTGCGTCGCGGCCGCCGCGCCGGTCCGACTGCAGGTCGTGCAGCCAGTAGCGCCAGCGCTCGTCGTCGGCGCCGGGCGCGTCCGCCGGCCACTGCGCGGGAAGCTCCGCGCGCTCGACGAAATCCGGCACCGGACCGGTACCGAAGCGGTATTCCCCGCGCTGGTGCTCGACCACCGCCCCCTGCGCCGCCCCTGCCAGCAGGAGCGACGTCCACAGCCACAGATTCCTGCCCATCCCCCGACCTGCCCAGTCCCCTTCCGCACAAGCCTACTACGGCGGGCGGACTTGGCAACGGTGGACGCGCTCAGCCGCGCGCGTCCAGTGCCGCGACCGCGGGCAGGGTCTTGCCTTCGAGGAATTCGAGGAAGGCGCCGCCGCCGGTGGAGATGTAGGACACGTCGCCGGCGATGCCGTACTTGTCGACGGCCGCGAGGGTGTCGCCGCCGCCGGCGATCGAGAACGCCTTCGAGGCGGCGATCGCGCGCGCCAGGGTTTCGGTGCCCTTGCCGAAGGCGTCGAACTCGAACACGCCGACCGGGCCGTTCCAGACCACGGTGCCGGCGCCGGCGATCATGCCGGCATAGCGCGCGGCGGTGTCGGGGCCGATGTCGAGGATCAGGTCGTCTTCGGCGACGTCGCCGACCGCCTTCACCGTGGCTTCCGCGTCCGGGTGGAACTGCTTCGCCACCACCACGTCGGTCGGCACGGGAATGTCCGCGCCGCGCGCCTTCGCGTCGGCCATGATCTTGCGCGCGGTGTCGACCAGGTCGGCCTCGTGTAGCGACTTGCCCACGGCCAGGCCCTGCGCGGCGATGAAGGTGTTGGCGATGCCGCCGCCGACGATCAGCTGGTCCACCTTCCCGACCAGGTTCGACAGCAGTTCGAGCTTGGTCGAGACCTTGCTGCCGGCCACGATCGCCAGCAGCGGCCGCGCCGGGTTGTCGAGCGCCTTGGCCAGCGCGTCGAGTTCGGCCATCAGCAGCGGGCCGCCCGCGGCCTGCTTCGCGAAGCGGATGACGCCGTGCGTGGACGCCTGCGCACGATGCGCGGTGCCGAACGCGTCCATGACGAACACGTCGCACAGCGTGGCGTACTTCCTGGCGAGTTCCTCGCTGTCCTTGCCCTCGCCGACGTTCATCCGGCAGTTCTCCAGCAGCACGACCTGCCCGGGCGCGACGTCGACGCCGTCGACCCAGTCGCGCAGCAGCGGCACGTCGACGCCGAGCAGTTCGCCCAGCCGCTTCGCCACCGGCGCCAGCGAGTCCTCCTCGCTCCACTGCCCTTCCTTCGGCCGGCCCAGGTGCGAGGTCACCATCACCGCCGCCCCTTTTTCCAGCGCCAGCTTCAGCGTCGGGATCGACGCGGTGATGCGCTGCTCGGAGGTGATCTGGCCGTTGTCGATCGGGACGTTGAGGTCTTGCCGGATCAGCACGCGTTTGCCGGAAAGATCGAGGTCGGTCATGCGGAGGATGGTCATCGGCGCGTCGTCGTTGTGGAGTTCGCGCCTATTGTCGACGGCGTGCATCCGGCAGGCAAACGTTGCACCTGCCACGATCCGCCGCGATCAGCTCCGCGGCTTGCGCAACAGGCTCATCGCGAAGCCCGCCACCAGCAGCGCGCCGGCCACCAGCAGGGCCCACAGCAGCCACGAACGCCAGTCGCGCTGCGCCGGCGCCGGCTGCAGCGCCTGTTCGCCGGCCAGCGGCTGCATCGTCCCCGGCGTCGCCACGCCCGGCCGCCAGCCGGGACCGCGTGCGCGGCGAATTTCGTCGAGCGACTGCGCCACCGGTGCATCGACGCGCCCGGCACGCGCGCTGCCGGCGACGAGGCGGTACGGCGACGCGCCCTGCGCGACGAACACCA
>JAFAEU010000351.1 GCA_023423855.1 Pseudomonadota bacterium
GGCGCGCTCGTCGTGCTCGAACTTGCCCTCGAACTCGTCGAACAGCTTGCGCGGGCTCTTGCCCAGGGTGTTGACCAGCACGTTGAGGCGGCCGCGGTGGGCCATGCCGATCACGATGTCCTTGACCTTGTCCAGGCCCGACTGGCGGATCACCGTGTCCAGCAGCGGGATCAGCGAATCGCCGCCCTCCAGCGAGAAGCGCTTCTGGCCGACGTACTTGGTGTGCAGGTAGCGCTCCAGGCCCTCGGCGGCGGTCAGTCGCTCGAGCACGCGCTGGCGGCTCTCGGCGCTGAGGTTGAAGTCGCCGCCGGCGGTTTCGAGGCGCTGGTACAGCCACTGGCGCTGTTCGACCTCGGGGATGTGCATGAACTCGGCGCCGATCGGGCCGGTGTAGGTCGCCTTGAGCCGGGCGAGCAGGTCGCGCAGCTTCATCCGCGGCTGGCCGGCGATGCCGCCGGTGCTGAACTCGCCGTCGAGGTCGCGCTCGGACAGGTTGTGGAAGGGAAGGCCGAGGTCGGGCGGGTTCATCGGCGGGGTCAGCGCCAGCGGATCGAGCTTCGCGCCGAGGTGGCCGCGCGAGCGGTAGGCGGTGATCAGGCGGCCGACGTTGCGCTCGCGCTCGTCGCTGGCGCCGGTGCTGCCGCCGGCGATGCCGCGCGCGGCGAGCCTGCCGGCCTCGGCCACCGCCGCCATCACCGGCGAGTGCGGTACGTCGCCGGCTTCACGGCCCTGGAAGCTGTCGAACCAGGCTTTCCATTTCGGCCCGACGCTGTCGGGAGAGACGAGGTACTGCTCGTAGAGGTCCTCGACGTAGGCGGCGTTGGCGCCGAGCTGGGAGGACTGCGCAAACTGCTTCAGGAGACTGTCCACGTCTGGCGTCTGGGGCTCTGTTGGGATGGCAAGCGACTGATCCGGAAAGCATTTCCGGCGTCGGGGAGCGGCTGGGTGAAAGGCCGCACATTATAGCCATTGCCCATGTCGCGATGCATCATGCTTTGGGCCAATGGACGTGCGTGTTCGGGTAGGGGACAGGTGCGATGCGACGCTTCAGATGCCCAGCGCGCGCAGTTCGCTGCAGGGACGCGCGCGTTCCCATGCCTGATCGAAGCCGCCGGAAAGCTGTCGTACGCGCGCGCGGGCGTCACGCTCTGTTTCGCCATCGAAACGATGGCCGAGCGCGCGGAAGTAGTAGTCGCCGGTGTCGTTGGCGATGAAGGCGGACGGACAGGCGCGGTCCACCGGGTCCTCGACTTCGCGGAACGCGAACACGCTGGGCAGGCGCTGCGCGAGCCCGATCAGCGGCGCGTGGGCGCGCTGCGCGGCGGTGGCGTCATGCAGCAGCACGCGGGCCTCGCCGCCGACGCCGGCGGTGCCAAAGCGGCGCAGCGCGTCGATCACGCCCGGCTGGTCGTACAGGCCCGGGTCCAGCTCGCGGCTGCAGATCCACAGCCGCCGCCGTGCCGCGAGGATGATCGCCGTGGTCGTCGCGATCGCGGCCTCGCGGTCCTCGACCGCGAGCGGGCGGTCGAGCCGCAGCTGCATGGACTGGTGCTCGATCCCGGCTTCCATGAAGCGCCCGCCGACCGGAGTGAAGCCGTGGCGCCGGTAGAATCCGATCGCGCTCGCTTGCGCGTGCAGCGACACGCGGTACAGCCCGTCCTCGCGCGCGAGCCGCAGCAGCGCGTGCAGCAGGGCGCTGCCGACGCCGCGGGCGCGCCAGTCGCGCAGCACCGCCATGCGCCCGATCTTGCCCTCCGGGTCCAGGCGCGCGGTGCCGATCGGGCGATCGCCGCCGTCGCGCGCCAGCACGTGCCGGCAGCGCGGATCGGAGGCGTCGATCTCCAGCTCCACCGGCACCTGCTGTTCCTGCACGAACACGGTCTCGCGCACCGCGCGCAGTTCGTCGAATGCCGCCTGGTAGTCGACGCTCGCGACCTGGAACGGGCCGCTGGACGCGCTCATTCCCCGTCGTCGTCCGCCAGCCACTGGTAGTGGCCGGCCAGCAGCAGGGCCTGCACGGCGTCGCGGCCCGCCGGCGACAGCGCGGCATAGGCGGCGCCGTCGATGCGTTCGCTGCCGGCGATGCGGCGCGCGTCGCGCACCGGCAGGGCATGGTCCTGCCCGGAGACGTACAGCCGTCCGCCGTTTGCGGCGCGGCGCCAGGCCATGCGCGAGAACGGATGCCGCTGCAGCACTGCGCCCTCGTGGTCGAGCGTGAACTCGATCTCGATCCGCGAGCGCGTATCCCCTTCGCCCGCGACCACGCCGGCGCTGCGGTACTGGGTGATGAAGCGGCCGAACCAGTCGCCGAGGCGATCGGGATCGTTGAAACGCAGCGTGTTCAGGGCATCGACCACGCGGTGCATCGCCTCGGCGTCGATCTCGTTGGCGTCCTTCGGCGGCGCGAGGTCGGCATCGCCGTAGCGCAGCGACTCGTCGGCCTCGGACGCGAGCGTGTCGATGTAGTCGCCCATCAGCTCCGCGGCCGAGGGCGCGCGCATGCCGACCGAGAAGGTCAGGCAGGGATCCTCGGCGATGCCGTGGTGGGGCACGCCGGGCGGCAGGTAGAGCATGTCGCCGGGGCCGAGCACCCAGTCGTGGGTGGGGGTGAATTCGCGCAGCAGCTTGAGTTCGACGTCGTCGCGGAAGTCCAGCGGCGGCGACGGGCCGGCGTCGATCTGCCAGCGGCGGTGGCCCTTGGCCTGCAGCAGGAACACGTCGTACTGGTCGACGTGGGCGCCGACCGAGCCGCCGGTAGCGGCGAAGCTGACCATGATGTCGTCGATCCGCCAGCGCGGCAGGAAGTCGAAGTGCGCCAGCAGCGCGGCGACGTCGGCGTCCCACTTGTCGACGTCCTGCACCAGCAGGGTCCAGTCGCGCTCGCCCAGCGTCGGGAACAGTGCTTCGGGGAACGGGCCGGTGCGCACCTGCCAGGCATCGCGCGCGCGGTCGTGCCGGATGAGCCGCGACAGCGCGAGTTCCTCGCAGGCGAGGCCGGCGAGATCCTCCGGTTCGATCGGTGAAACGAAGCCGGGAAAGGCGCCGCGGACCAGCAGCGGGCGCTTCTGCCAGTAGTCGCGCAGGAAGCGCGCGGGCGGCATGCCGAGCGGGAAATGCTTGCGGGCATCGAGCTCGATCACGGGGCGGCTCCGGTTTTTTCGCGGGCCAGGCGCTTGTCGAGGTTGGCGCGGCCGGTGTCCGCGTAGCGCTTGCACGCTCCGGCATCCTGCAGTGGCGCCTTGCCGTCGATGCGTGCAAACAGGTCGCTGGCCAAGGGGTGCGGGGTGATCAGCACGTCACACGGCAGCTCTGCGATGGTATCGAGCGCGCCACGGAAGGCATCCACCGTCGCGGGATGGTCGAGGTAGCGGTACGCCTTGTCGGAGATCGCGCTGACGCTGTCGACGTAGGCGATGTCCAGGCAGCGTTCGCCTTCGCATGACTGCCAGCTCCAGCTGGTGCCGCCGGGGGCATGTCCCGGCGTGGCATGCGCGGTCAGCGTCAGCGGGCCAGCCTGCACGGTGTCGCCGTCGGCGATGACGTCGACCTCGGCCACCGGCGGGAACGGTGTCAGTTCAAGCATCTGCGGATCGTTGCGCCCGCTCCTGCCGCTGAGCAGCGCGGGAACGGCCGGTCCGCGGACCAGCACCCGGGCACCGGTCGCGCGCTGCAGGCCGGCGATGCCGGCGGCGTGGTCGAAGTGTTCGTGCGAGTTGACGATGTAGGCCACGTCCGCCGGGTCGAAGCCGAGCGAGCGGATGTTGGCTTCGATCGACGTGGCGGCGGCCTCGGTGGCTCCATCCAGCAGGACATGGCCCTGGTCCGAGGTCACCAGCAGCGCCGTCAGGCCGCAGGTGCCGACATACCAGGTGTTGCCGAATACCCGCCGCGGCGGGGCGCGCTCGTCCCAGCCGGCCATCACATCGGCATCGGCCGGACAGGCGGGGATGTCGGCAAGTTCGGAAGGTGCCGGAGGCGCCTGGTCGGGAGCCGTGGTTGTCGTTGCGGGTCCGGGTCCGGCTGGCTGGCAGGCGGTGAGGATCAGCAGGCAGGTGACAGCGGTCAGGCAGCGCATCGGATCAGATCGTCCTGGCGAGGGACGCGGCCAGGCCCGTGTAGTCGCCCGGCGTCATCGCCAGCAGCCTGCGCTTGTCGTCGGCGGGCAGGTCGAGCGATTCGATGAAGCGGTGCATCGACTGTTCGTTGATGCCCTGTCCGCGCGTGAGCGCCTTGAGCTGCTCGTAAGGGTTGGGCAGGCCGTGGCGGCGCATCACCGTCTGCACGGCTTCGGCCAGCACTTCCCACGAGGCGTCGAGGTCGGCGGCGAGGCGGTCGGGGTTCGGGCTGAGCTTGCCGAGGCCGCGCAGCAGGGCATCGAAGCCGATCAGCGCGTGGCCGAAGGCGGTGCCGAGCGCGCGCAGCACGGTGGAATCGGTGAGGTCGCGCTGCCAGCGGCTGACCGGCAGCTTGGCGGAGAAGTGCTCGAACAGCGCGTTGGCGATGCCGAAGTTGCCTTCCGCGTTCTCGAAGTCGATCGGGTTGACCTTGTGCGGCATGGTCGAGCTGCCGACTTCGCCGGCAACCACAGCCTGCTTGAAATAACCGAGGGAGATATAGCCCCAGACGTCGCGGCACAGGTCGATCGCGATGGTGCCGATGCGCTTGTGCGCGTCGCACAGTTCGGCAACGTAGTCGTGCGGCTCGATCTGGGTGGTGTAGGGGTTGAACTCCTCGCCCAGCGACTCGACGAAGCGCTGCGCGAACGCCGGCCAGTCCACGTCCGGATAGCTGGCGAGGTGCGCGTTGTAGTTGCCGACCGCGCCGTTGATCTTGCCGGTGATCGAGACCGCGGCCAGCTGTTCGCCCTGGCGCTGCAGGCGCGCGACGACGTTGGCGATCTCCTTGCCGACCGTGGTCGGCGAGGCGCTCTGGCCGTGGGTGCGCGAGAGCATCGGCAGCGCCGCGTGCTGGTGGGCGAGCTCGCGCAGCTTGCCGATCAGCGCGTCCAGCTTCGGCAGCAGAACCTCCTGCCGCGCCTGGCTCAGCATCAGCGCATAGGCGAGGTTGTTGATGTCCTCGCTGGTGCAGGCGAAGTGCACGAATTCCAGCGCCTGCGCCAGCGACGCTTCGCCCGCCAGCCGCTCCTTGATGAAGTATTCGACCGCCTTGACGTCGTGGTTGGTGGTGCGCTCGATCTCCTTGATCCGCGCGGCGTCGGCGGTGGAGAAGTCCTGCCACAGCGCCTGCAGCGTCGCCACCTGGGCCTCGTCGAAGGCCGGCAGTTCGGCGATCCCCGGCTCCGCAGCCAGCGCGATCAGCCATTCGATCTCGACCCGCACGCGGGCGTGGATCAGGCCGTACTCGGAGAAGATCGGGCGCAGCGCGTCGAGCTTGGCGGCGTAGCGGCCGTCGAGTGGCGACAGGGCGAGCAGGGAGGCGTCTTGCGGGGAGGTGGCGGGCATGAAGGCGGAGCGAACGCGGGCGGGAGGCGCATTCTAGCGCCGGTGCCCGTCGCGTATCCTGTCGACATCCGCCAGCGACCCTGCCAGCCGTCATTTCCCCCAAGGAGTCAGGATCGATGAGCAAGTCACAGAAGCAGGCCGCAGCCGCAGGATTCCGGGTCGAGCACGACAGCATGGGCGAGCTGCAGGTGCCCGTCGACGCGCTGTGGGGCGCGCAGACCCAGCGCGCGGTGCAGAACTTCCCGGTGTCCGGCCAGCCGATGCCGCGCGGCTTCATCCGCGCGCTGGGGCTGGTCAAGGCCGCGGCCGCGACGGTCAACGGCGACCTCGACCTGCTGCCCAAGGGCGCCGGCAAGGCGATCCACGCCGCCGCGCTGGAAGTCGCCGAGGGCCGCCATGACGCCCATTTCCCGATCGACGTCTACCAGACCGGCTCGGGCACCTCGTCGAACATGAACGCCAACGAGGTGATCGCCACGCTGGCCTCGCGCGGCGCGAAGAAGATCCACCCCAACGACCACGTCAATCTCGGCCAGAGTTCCAACGACGTGGTGCCGACCGCGATCCGCGTCTCGGCGCAGCTGGCCGTGGTCGAGGACCTGCTGCCGGCGCTCAAGCACCTGCGCAAGGCCATCGACGGCCGCGCGCGCGCCTTCGGCAAGGTGGTCAAGACCGGTCGCACCCACCTGATGGACGCGATGCCGCTGACCTTCGCCCAGGAGTTCGGCGCCTGGTCGTCGCAGCTGGCCTCGGCCGAGTCGCGGATCTCCGATTCGCTCAGGCGCCTGCGCCGGCTGCCGATCGGCGGCACCGCGATCGGCACCGGCATCAACGCCCATCCGCAGTTCGGGAAGAAGATGGCGCGCGAACTGTCGAAACTCACGCGCACCACGTTCGAATCGGCCGACGACAAGTTCGAGGGCATCGCCGCGCAGGACGATGCGGTGGAACTGTCCGGCCAGCTCAACGCGCTGGCGGTGGCGCTGATCAAGATCGCGAATGATCTGCGCTGGATGAACTCCGGGCCGCTGGCGGGGCTGGGCGAGATCGAGCTGCCGGCGCTGCAGCCGGGCAGTTCGATCATGCCGGGCAAGGTCAACCCGGTGGTGCCCGAGGCGACGGTGATGGTGGCGGCGCAGGTCATCGGCCACCACGCCGCGATCACGGTCGCCGGGCAGACCGGCAACTTCCAGCTCAACGTCGCGCTGCCGCTGATCGCGGCGAACCTGCTCGATTCGATCAAGCTGTTGTCGAACATCAGCGTGCTGCTGGCGGACAGCGCGATCGCCGGTTTGAAACTGCGCAAGGACAACATCAACGCCGCGCTCGATCGCAACCCGATCCTGGTGACGGCGCTGAACCCGGTGATCGGCTACGAGAAGGCGGCGGCGATCGCCAAGCGCGCGTATCGGGAGAACCGGCCGGTGTTCGAGATCGCGCTGGAGGACAGCGGGCTGCCGGCGGAGACGCTGAAGGAACTGCTCGATCCGGCGGCGCTGACGCGGGGCGGGATCCAGGCAGGTGGCGGGAGCGGGGGCGGCTGAGGCGTCGCCGTTCCTGCAGCGTCGAGGATCGGAATGTCGTCATCCCGTGGTGTCGTCGTCCCACGGTGTCGTCATCCCACCAATGCCGTCATCCCGGCTTTCGCCGGGATGACGACGGGATGGACTGAGGGGACAGTGGGTGAGTGCCGTGCCGGTACCGGTAGCACTCGCCCCGGCCTCGCTCAGCGCTTGCGCGGAAGATCGACCCGGCCCTTGACGCCGCTGTGGTCGATGTCGCCGCTGCCCACCGAGGACACGCTCAGGTCGCCGCCGACGCCGCGTGCCTCCAGCCCGCCGGAGCCGATCGAACGCACCGTGACGCTGCCGCCGATGCTGGACAGTTCCGCATCGCCGGAGCCGATCGAGCCGATCTTCACGTTGCCGGTCGCCCGGTCCAGGTTGAAATCGCCCGAACCGATGCTGCCGACTTCGGCGTCGCCGCGCAGGTTCGCGGC
>JAFAEU010000377.1 GCA_023423855.1 Pseudomonadota bacterium
CGGGCGCGCTGGCGCTGAAGGACGCCGCGTCGAGGATGGCGTTGGTCTTGTCGTACAGCTCGCCCAGCACCTTCGGCAGGCGCTTGTCGAACTGCTGGAACACCATCGAGCGCAGGCCGCTGGTCAGGTCGTCGGCGGCGAACAGCGCGACGAACGCGGTGACCGGCACTTCCGGGCGAAGCGGGTTCGGACGCCGCCGGGTGTTGCCGAGCGCGGCCGAAAGCTGGCGCAGGCGCTCGTCGAGCTGCGCCAGCGGATGCAGGAACTGGTGGTCGAGCAGTTCGGTGATCTGCTGGCCCGCGAGGTGGATCTCCAGCTCGGACTCCGACATCAGCGTCAGCGAGCGCTCGCGCTGCGGCGCGTCGGCGGGAGCCTCCCAGCGCGCGAACTCCTTCTCGAGCGATTCGCGGAAGCGCGTGGCCAGCTCCAGCGCGCGATGGCTGAGCGCCATCACCGCGACGCGGTCCTCCTGCACGGCGATGTAGTCGTGCCCGGCGAGCGCGGCCAGCCGCACCTGCTCCTCGATCCCGCTCCAGAAGCCCGACAGCACGCCGCCGAGTTCGGTCACGGCCTCATGTTTCAATGATTCAAGCACGCGTGCGGGCGCGTGCAGGGCACTGGCCCGGCCCGGCTGCAAACCTGTCGGAACGGCACGAAGCATCATTTTGGGGGGACAATGCGCAAGGTCGAATCGCCTTCACATCATTCCCTGCAACCGGCTACAGGTCTGTGACTGCATCCGCAAATACTCCCGATAGCGCCTTGATCCCCTTGGACTTTCGTCGCTCGGTGCCCGCGCGCCAGCTCGGCGAACCCGGACCCGACGACGCCACCGTGCTGCGCATGCTGCGCTCGGCCGTGCGCGTGCCCGACCACGGCAAGCGCGTGCCGTTCCGGTTCCTGCGCATCCACGGCGATGCGCGCGCGCAGCTGGGCGAGGCCCTGGCCGCGCTCACCCTGCAGCGCGATCCCGCGGCCGGCGAGGCCGCCGTCGACAAGGACCGCCAGCGCTTCACCCATGCGCCGCTGGTGGTCGCGGTGATCGCGGTGCTGGACCCGGACGACGTGCAGATCCCCGAACAGGAGCGCCTGCTGAGCGCCGGCTGCGTGTGCTTCGCGCTGCTGCAGGCGGCGCAGTCGCTGGGCTTCGGCGCGAACTGGATCACCGGCTGGCCCGCCTACGACGCTCAGGCGCGCCAGTTGCTGGGCGTCGCCGCGCACGAGCGCGTCGCCGGCTTCATCCACATCGGCACGCCGCAGTTGGAAGCGCCGGAACGCGAGCGCCCCGATCCGGCGGCGCTGCTGACCGACCTCGCGCTGTGACCGCGGAAGTGCCCCCCGCCGCACCACCGCGCGCGCCGCTGTACCTGGTCGACGCCAGCCTGTACGTCTTCCGCGCCTGGCATTCGATGCCCGACGAGTTCCGCGACGCCGACGGCCAGCCGACCAACGCCGTGCACGGCTTCGCGCGCTTCCTGCTCGAACTGCTGGAGCGCGAGCGACCCCGGCACATCGCCGTGGCCTTCGACGAGGCGCTCGACAGCTGCTTCCGCAACGCGCTGTACCCGGCGTACAAGGCCAACCGGCCGCCGGCGCCGGAGGAACTCAAGCGCCAGTTCGCGCACTGCAAGTCGCTGGGCGAGGCGCTGGGGCTGAACGTGCTCGCGCACGGCGAGTACGAGGCCGACGACCTGATCGGCAGCGCGCTGCACGTCGCCCGCACGCATGGGCACCGCGGCGTGATCGTCTCGGCCGACAAGGACCTGTCGCAGTTGCTCGACGCGCACGACGAGCAGTGGGACTTCGCCCGTGGTCAGCGCTGGAGCGCGGCCGGGGTGAAGGCGCGCCACGGCGTCGAGGCGCGGCAGATCGCGGACTACCTCGCGCTGTGCGGCGACGCGGTCGACAACATTCCGGGCGTGCCCGGCATCGGCGCCAAGACCGCGGCGGTGCTGCTGTCGCACTTCGGCAGCCTCGACGCGCTGCTCGAGCGCGTCGACGAAGTCGCCTTCCTGCGCCTGCGCGGCGCGGCGCAGGCGGCCGCGCGGCTGCGCCTGCATCGCGAGCAGGCGCTGCTGTGCCGGCAGTTGACCACGATTTCACTCGAAGCCCCGCTCGGCGCCGCCGCGCCCGCGTTCGCACGTGCCGCCGTCGATGCCGACGCGCTGCTGTCGCTGTGCGAGCGGCTGCGCTTCGGTCCGCTGACCCGGCGCCGGCTGCATGCCGCCGCGGGGCTGGACTACGCGCCGGCGCAATGACACGCACCGGGGTTACCATCCGGGCCATGAACACACCTGCAGAAGACGCGGAACTGCTGTACCAGGGCGAATGGCTGCGCCTGGTCCGGCGCGGCCACTGGGAGTCGTGCGAACGCACGCACGGGCGTGACGGCCTGGCGGTGCTGGTGATCGCGGTGACGCCGGATGACGAGGTGCTGTTCGTCGACCAGTACCGCGTGCCGCTGGGCGCGCGCACGATCGAGATGCCCGCGGGCCTGGTCGGCGACGACCACGACGAGGACACGCTGGAATCGGCGGCGCGGCGCGAACTGATCGAGGAAACCGGCTGGGAGGCCGGGCGCGTCGACGTGCTGCTGGTCGGCCCGACCTCCTCGGGCATGAGCAACGAGCGCATCGCCTTCGCCCGCGCATTGGACCTGAAGCGCGTCGGCGACGGCGGCGGCGTCGACGACGAGAACATCGTCGTGCACGCCGTGCCGCGCAGCCAGGCGCCCGCATGGCTGATGCAGAAACATCGCGAGGGCTACGAACTCGACCTCAAGCTGTGGGCCGGACTGTGGATGATCGACCACAACCCGGACGGCTCGCGGCGCAGCTGACGTGGCGGCGCCAGGCGACCCCCTGCTCTCGCCCGCCGACCCCGCGCCGTTCACGGTGCTGCGGCCCGACGGGCGTTCGCCGTTCCTGCTGATCGCCGATCACGCCGGCCAGGCGGTGCCGGCGGTGCTGGCGCGGCTCGGCCTGCCGCAGGCCGAACTCGACCGCCACATCGGCTGGGACATCGGTATCGCCGGCACCACGGCGCGGCTGGCCGAACGGCTCGACGCCTGCGCGATCGCGCAGACCTATTCGCGACTGGTGATCGACTGCAACCGGCCACTGGACGCGCCCGGTTCGATCGTGGCCGTCAGCGACGGCACCGTCATCCCCGGCAACGCGGGGCTCGACGAACGTGAACGCCGTCGCCGCATCGACGGGATCTTCGCGCCCTACCACGCGCGCATCGAAGCCGAACTCGACCGCCGCGTGCACGAAGGGCGGCCGACGATCCTGGTCGCCATGCACAGCTTCACGCCGTCGATGAACGGCCACGCCCGCCCTTGGCAGGCGGGCGTGCTGTACCAGCGCGACCCGCGCTTCGCGCAAGCCCTGCTGGCGCTGCTGCGCGAGGAAGGCGACCTCGTGGTCGGCGACAACGAGCCCTACCGGGTCAGCGACGCGACCGACTACGCCATTCCCGTGCACGCCGAACGCCGTGGCCTGCCCCACGTCGAGCTGGAGATCCGCCAGGACCTGATCGCCGACGCGCGCGGACAGGACGCATGGGCGCAACGGCTGGCGCGATTGTTCGCCTCGCTGCAGGATGCGTTCGCCACGCGCTGAAGCTCTTCGGTCGTCCCGCCTTCAGTCGCCATCCCGCTCCCAGTCGTCATCCCGGCGAAAGCCGGGATCCATTTTGCCGTTGC
>JAFAEU010000424.1 GCA_023423855.1 Pseudomonadota bacterium
CAACTGGCCGGAAACCAGCTTCTTCTGGTTGGCCATCAGCGCCTTGCCCAGCCGCGCCAGCGCCACCTGCTCCTGGGTGCTCAGCCACAGCCAGCCGCGGTTGCGGCGCACGTCGATCTCGCGACCGATGTCGACCGCCTTCGCGTCGTACGCCGCGCGCGCCTGCCCGCGCTCGTGGGTCAGGGCGATCATCAGCGAACCGTCGCGCAGCGGGCTGCCGTAGTCCCACAGGTAGC
This sequence comes from Pseudomonadota bacterium, assembly GCA_023423855.1. Taxonomy (GTDB): domain Bacteria; phylum Pseudomonadota; class Gammaproteobacteria; order Xanthomonadales; family Xanthomonadaceae; genus Luteimonas. Next base: position 237 of record JAFAEU010000424.1, read on the forward strand.
CCGGACGATCACCCTTGAATGCGAACGCCTCCCCGATCGCCTTCTCGCCGCGCGCCTTGTCGCCCTGCAGCGACAGCGCGAGGCCGAGGTGGACCAGCGGCAGCGCGGTCAGCGTGTTCTTGCGCTCGTTGTCGTAGAGCGCGCGCAGCGTGCCCAGCGGCGCGCGGTTGACACGGGCGAGCACGTAGCCGGCGTGCGCCTGGTAGGCGAAGCGCAGGTGCGAGCGGTGGTCGCGGCCGTAGAACTGGTTGCCGCCGGCCAGCAGATCCTCGTTGAGCCGCTCCAGCGCCTTCTGCAGCACCGCCTCGGGCACGTTGAATCCGCCGTCGCGCGCGTCGAGCAGGAACTCGACGATGTACGGCGTCAGCCCCGGGTTGACGTAGCCGTCGTTGCCCCACATCGAGAAGTGGCCCGAGCCGATCTGCATCGAGGCCAGCCGGCCGAACGCGCCTTCGACGTACTGGCGGCGCTTGCTCGCATCGACGTCCTTGATGCCGAGCATCTTCGCCGTCGCCTCGTCCAGCTGCAGCGCGGCGTAGCCCTTGCTCGTGGTCTGCTCGGCGCAGCCGTAGGGATAGTTCAGCGCGCCGCGGATCGCGCTGGCGAACGGGATCGGCGGCAGCGCGCTGACCGTGAACTGCGCCACCACCGAACCCGGCATCAGCCCGCTGGCCAGCGATCCGTCCAGCGTCACCGGCGCCGGCGATTGCAGCACCTGCGTGCGCGAGCGCAGCACCGCCGGCCACGCCGCCCGCACCGGCAGGTCGTAGCTGCGGTCGACCTTGAAGTCGTTGCCGTCCACGCGCACGCGCACCCTGGCCACCGTGTAGCCCGGATTCGCCGCCAGCGGGAAGCTGAGCGTGGACTTGCCGTCGACCGCCAGGCCCGCCTTGCGCGCGCCCTCGCCGACCGTCACCGGGCCGACGCCGTCCACGCGCACGTCGAACTCGCCGGCCTTGCCGGTGAAGTTGGTGAGGTCGAGCGTGACCGTGCTGCGGTCGCCCGGCGCCATCACCCGCGGCATGCTCGCCTCGGCCACGATCGGCGCGCGCGAGATGGTCTCGACCGCGCGGCTGCCGTAGCCGTCGGCCGAGTACACCAGCGCCGACACCCGCAGCGTGCCGTTGAAGTCCGGCACCTGCAGCGTCACCTTCGCATTGCCCTGCGCGTCGAGCTTCACGGGGCCCGCGAACAGGTCGACCGTCTGCACCCGCGCGGTCGGGCGCCGCGCCTGCGGCAGCGCCGCCAGCGCCAGGTCGCCACCGAAGCGCAGGCGCGCAGTGCCGCCCTCGTGACTTTCGATCACGCGGCCGTACACGTCGTAGGCATCCACGCCGAGCCGCCGCTGCGCGAAGAAGTGCTTGAGCGCGTCCGGCACCGGATAGCGGGTGATGTTGAGAATGCCGACGTCGACCGCCGACACCGTCGCATACGCCTCCTTGCCGGCCAGCTGCGGCGCGCTCAGCACCACCTGCATCGGCCCTTCCGGCCTGATCTGCTCCGGCGCCTTGAGGCCGACGGCGATGCGCCGGTCGCGCCGATCCATCGGCACGTGCGCCACGCCCACCGCGCGCGCCGGCGTGACCTTGCTCGCGGCGCTGCCGCCGCGGAACACCAGTGCGGTGACGTAGACGTCGTGGCGCTCCCAGTCCTGCGTCACCGGGATCTCGAAGCTGCTGCCGGCCCGGGCCTCGATCTCCTGCACGTAGAGCATGCGGTCGCTCTCGACCATCAGCAGGCCCTTGCCCGGGTGCGGCGGCGTGACCGTCACCTTCAGCTTGTCGCCGGCCCTGTACGCGGTCTTGTCGAGCGCGAGCTTGACCTTGTCCGGGCGCGCATCGAGCCCGCGGTTGTCGTCGCCCCAGCTCCAGCCGGCGCGGAAGGGATAGCGCGTGACCAGCTTCGTCTCCGGATCGAGCACGTCGACGCGGTATTCGCCCCACTCCACCGGGAAGTTCAGCCGCGCCGCGGTTTCGCCGACGTCGACCGTACGCGTCTCGATGTTCTCGAAGCGGCTGGAGTACTCGTAGTCCCAGCCGCTGTCCTCGTCGTAGCGCCAGTGGTAGTCGCGATGCTCGCGCACCAGCGTCACCTGCAGGCCCTTGGCCGGCCGCGGCTTGCCGTCGCTGCCCACGCGCAGCAGCTCGAAGCCGGGACTGCCGTTGGCGTCGGTGCCGTCCTTGTCGTCGAACTGCGGGCGCACGCCGACCAGCGCGTCGGCCGGCCACAGCACGCGCTTGAGCGTGCGGTTGACGCTACGGCCGCCGGTTTCGTACAGGCTGCCCGACACCACCGCCGCCACCGGCGTGGTCGGCTTCACTTCCTCGGGCAGCGCGATGTCCTGCTGCAGCCGGCCCTGCGCGTCGAACGTCGCGTCGACGACGTCCTTCGCCTCCTTCGGCAACTGCACGGTGGGATCGCCGAAGAACCAGCCGGGCAGGCCTTCCAGCGGATGCTGTTCGACCGCCACCGCGAGCCTGGCGGTGAAGCGGTTGCCCGCCGCGGGCGCGCCGTAGAGGTAGGCGCCGATCGCCTGCAGCTTCAGCGGCTGGCCGGGCCTGAGCACGGCGTCGGCGGATTCGAGGTCGAGCTTCATGCGCTCGGGCAGGAACTCCTCGATCCGCAGGGTCATGCCCTGCACCGCCTCCTTGCTCGACGGATCGGTGCGGAACTCGACCTGCCAGCGCCCGGTGGGCGCGTCCACCGGCACTTCCTTTTCGAAGCGGAAATGGCCGAGCGCGCCCGGCTGCAGCCGGCTTTCGAAGAAGGTCTTGCCGTCGGGCTGCTTCAGGCGCACGAACAGCTGCTGCGCCTTGCCGTCCTTCGCCGCCACCGGCTTGCCGTCGTTGTCGCGCAGCAGCGCCGACACGCGCACCGTTTCGCCGGGCCGGTAGAGGTCGCGGCCGGACCAGGCGAACACGTCGAACCAGGCGTTCTCGCGCCCGGACACCGCGAACTCGGACAGGTCCAGCGCCGGCTGGTTGAACGGCAACATCGACACGTCGTTGCCGCGGCTGGCCACCAGCACGTGCGCGGCGTCGATCCTGTAGTCGACCAGCGCGTTGCCGTTGCTGTCGGTATTCGCCTTGTAGATCGTCTCGCCGCGCGAATCGAGCACGCGCAGCTCGGCGCTGCCGATCGCGCTGCCGTCGCGCAGCGAGGCGGTGTGCACGAACAGCTTGTCCTTGTACGCACGCGCATGCAGGCCGATGTCGCTGACGGTGAAGAACGCGGTCTCGAACTGGTCCTGGAACGAACCGGCCTGCTTCATCACCGCGAAGTACAGGCCCGGCTGCTGCAACTCGGCGATGTCCTGCAGTGGCAGGTAGGTCAGCACGCGTTCGTTGCGCTTGCCGCCGAGCACGAAGCGGTTGACGTAGACCGGCTCGGCCAGCTGCGACATCGGCACCTTGTTGCCCCAGCGACTGTCCAGTTCCCAACTGCCGCGGCGGCCGCCGCGCTGGTACTCGGCGAAGAACTTCGGCAGCGATGACTCCTTCACCCGCAGGAACTCGACGTCCACTTCCCCGACGTTGACCGACACCACCGGCAGGCCGCGCGATTCCTTCGCCGGCAGCACGCTGCCCTGCGAGGCGAAGCCGACCACGGGGTCGAGCTCACCGGTGTAGACCTTCTCCTCGAGGTCGCGACCGAGCTTGCTGCCGTCGGCCGCGGTCAATTCGCCGGAAATGCGCAGCGTGTAGTTCTGGCCCGGCTGGACGAAGGGAAAGCGCAGCACCTTGCCGTCGTCCGACAGCGTCCAGCTGCTGGTCTCGGCCATCTTCTCGGCGAAGGTCAGCAGCTTGTCGAAGTCCTGGGTGCCCACCAGCGGCTGCGAGAACTCCAGCGCGACCGCCAGCGAGTCCTCGCCCTGGTCGGGCCAGGCGCGGACGAGGCCGAAGCCCTCGATGGCGTCGCGCTCGGCCTGGATGGCCTCGCCGCTGACCGTCGGCAGCTGGCCGCTCTCGTTGCGCTTGCAGCCGGCCATCGCCGCCAGCAGCAGCGCGAACAGCGCCAGCCAGCCGATCCCGCCCAGCCCACCCCTGGTCCCGCGTGCTGTCCGACGCATGCTCCCCTCCCTCCGTCCGTCCACCCAGTATAGACAGTGCCTGCCGCGCGCCGGACCGGGCGCCGCTCCGGTCCATCGTCGCCATGCGATCCCTGCCCGGGCGCCGGCACCCTAGGGTCCGCACGGGGTACCCCCGGCGCGATTGCGCCGGGACAATCGCCCTCATCGGATCGGC
>JAFAEU010000003.1 GCA_023423855.1 Pseudomonadota bacterium
CCAGTCCCGGCCCGCCTCGGTGGTGTAGTGCTCCACGACCGCGCCGGACAGGAAGGTGCCGATCAGCATGCCGACGCCGTACGTCGCCAGCGTGATGAAACCCTGCGCGCTGCTGCGGTGTTCGGGCCCCGCGTGGGCATCGGTATAGATCTGGCCGGTGACGAAGAAGAAGTCGTAGCAGATGCCGTGCAGCACGATGCCGATCACCAGCAGTGCGAACCCGGACCCCGGATCGCCGAAGGCGAACATCACGTAGCGCAGCACCCATGCCGCCATGCCCACCGCCAGCATGACCTTGACGCCCAGGCGCACGAACAGGAACGGCATGGCCAGCATCAGCAGGACTTCGGACACCTGGCCGAGCGACTGCAGCCCGGCCGCGCCACGCACGCCGAGGTCGTTGAGGTAGGGATTGGTGAAGTTGTAGTAGAACGACAGCGGGATGCAGATCGCGATCGAGGCGAGGAAGAACACCAGGTACGCGCGCGACTTCAGCAGGCGCAGCGCGGCATCCAGCCCCAGGATCTCCCCCAGCCGTGCGTTGCGCTGCCGCTCCAGCGGCGGCGTATGCGGCAGCGAGAGCGCGTACAGGCCGAGCAGCAGCGAGGCCGTCGCGGCCATCCGGAAGGTGAGCTCGAGCCGGTGGGCCTGCTCCCAGCCCAGCCAGCCGATCAGCACGCCGGCGACGATCCAGCCGATGCTGCCGGCGACGCGGACGGGCGGAAACTGCTTCTCGGGCGCCTGCATGTGCCGCATCGCGATGCTGTTGACCAGTGCCAGCGTCGGCATGAACAGCAGCATGTAGGCCATGACGCAGGCCGCGAACGTGTTGAAGCTCGTCGCCACCGACGCGCCCCACAGCAGCGCCGCGCCGGCCAGGTGCAGCACGGCCAGGATGCGCTGCGCCGCGAAGTAGCGGTCGGCGATCAGTCCGACCAGGAAGGGCGCGACGATGGCGCCGATCGACTGGCTGAGGAAGGCCGTCGCCACCTGGCTCGCGCTGGCCTGCAGCGGGCCCTGCACCAGGTAGGTGCCCAGGGTCACGAACCACGCGCCCCAGATGAAGAACTGCAGGAACATCATCGCGCTCAGGCGCGGCATGGTGGACGTCATCACTTCCCCTCCCAGGTCGGCGTTCAGATCAGGCGGTCTGGATTCAAAGTCCCAGCAGGCCGCGCAGCGCTTCCGGGCTGGCGCCGCTGCCGGCAAAGTCGTCGAACGCGTGCTCGGTCACGCGGATGATGTGCTCGCGGATGAAGGCCGCGCCCTCGCGCGCGCCATCCTCCGGATGCTTCAGGCAGCACTCCCACTCCAGCACGGCCCAGCCCGGGAAGTCGTACTGGGCCAGCTTGGAGAAGATCGCCTTGAAGTCGATCTGTCCGTCGCCCGGCGAACGGAACCTTCCGGGACGGTCGATCCAGTGCTCGTAGCCGCCGTAGACACCGCTGCGCGCATTGGCGCGGTATTCGGCGTCCTTGACGTGGAAGATGCCGATCCGGTCGTGGTAGCGGTCGATGAAGCCCAGGTAGTCCATCTGCTGCAGCAGCAGGTGGCTGGGGTCGTACAGGATCTTCGCGCGCGGGTGGTGGTCGACGGCGTCGAGGAAACGCTCGAAGGTCGCGCCGTCGTGCAGGTCCTCGCCCGGATGGATCTCGTAGCACAGGTCCACGCCGCAGGCGTCGAAGGCATCCAGGATCGGACGCCAGCGGCGGCCGAGTTCGGCGAAGGCTTCTTCCACCAGTCCCGCAGGCCGCTGCGGCCAGGGATAGAAGTAGGGCCAGGCCAGCGCACCGGAAAACGTGGCGTGCGCCGTGAGCCCCAGGCGCTGGCTCGCCTTGGCCGCCAGCGTCACCTGCTCGACGGCCCAGGCCTGGCGGGCCGCCGGATCGCCGCGTTTTTCCTGCGGGGCGAACCCGTCGAACAGGGTGTCGTAGGCCGGATGGACGGCGACCAGTTGTCCCTGCAGGTGCGTGGACAGTTCGGTGATCCGGATGCCGTGCCGGGCCAGCGTGCCGGCGACGTCGTCGCAGTAGGCCTGGCTCTGCGCGGCCTGGGCGAGATCGAAGATGTGCGGTGCGCTGGTCGGCACCTGCACGCCGGAATAGCCGAGCCCGGCGGCCCATTCGGCCAGGGTGTCCAGACGATCGAACGGCGGCTTGTCGCCGATGAACTGCGCCAGGAACAGCGCCGGACCCTGGAGTGTTCGCATGGCGATCCGCTTCGATGCAATCGATTGCATTATCCTAGCATGGGACATCCGCGACACGCGTTGTGCACCGCACCGAGGACCGCAGGGCAGGGACATGGCAACCATCTACGACATCGCGAGGCAGGTCGGCGGCTCGGCGGGCACCGTCTCGCGTGCGCTGTCGCGACCGGAAAAGGTCCTGCCGGCCACGCGCAAGCGCATCGAGCAGGCGGCCGCCGCGCTGGGCTACGTTCCCAATGCGGTGGCCAGGACGCTCAAGACCCAGCGCAGCGGCAGGATCCTGATCACGGTCCCGGACATCGCCAATCCGTTCTTCGCGCAGATCCTCCAGGGCGCGGAAGACGCCGCGCAGGCGGCCGGCTACGCCGTCCTGCTCGGCGATACCCAGCACCAGCCGGAGCGGGAGGAACGCTACGCGCAGATGCTTCCCCGCAACGAGGCGGACGGCATGATCGTCCTCGGGCATCGGCTTCCGCCCACGGCGCGGGACATCGTCCGGCAGCTCGGCGCCACTGCGCCGGTGGTCAACGGATGCGAGTTCGATCCGGCGCTGGGCATTCCCAGCGTCCACATCGACAACGCGGCCGCCGCGCGCACCGCGATGGAGCATCTGTATGGACTGGGGCACGAGCGGATCGCCGTGGTGGGCGGTCCTCCCGACAATCCCCTGCATCAACAGCGACTGGAGGGGGCCAAGGCCGCGGCCAGGGCGCGAGGCCGCTTGCGTCTGCTGACGATCGTCCCGGGCGACTTTTCGGTTGAATCCGGTCACGCCGCTGCAGGAAAGCTGCTGGGCCATGCCTCCGCCCCGACCGCCGCGTTCTGCTTCAGCGACCAGATGGCGCTGGGCGTGCTCGCCGCGTGCCGGGACCTGGGCGTCCGCGTGCCGGAGGACTTTTCGATCGTCGGTTTCGACGACCTGGCCTCGTCGCGCTATCTCACCCCGCCGCTGACGACGATCAGCCAGCCCATGCGGGACATCGGCGTTCGCGCCGTCAACCTCCTGCTCGCCATCATCGAGGCGGCGGACGTGCCGCATCAACAGACGTTGGATTTCAGCTTGATGCTGCGTGGGTCAACGGCTGCGCCCGCGGCATAGCAAGCCCGGCCCGGACCCGGGAATCCACGGCGGAGCGATGGCGTCCGTGCATCGACGAAAGCCGGAACGGCCCGGCTTTCCCGGATTCGTGCAGTCAAGCGTCCTGCACCGCGCGGTTCACCTTGCCGGTCTTTTCTTCGCGACCCGCCTGGCGGGTTTCGCCGGCGGCGCGGATGGCGCCTCCAGGCGCGTGGCCTTGCCCTGTCGCGCGGCGTTCTCGTCGCCGTGCAGGGTGAGCAGCGACTCCATCAGCTGTTCGTCCGCGCTCGAACACACGCCCAGCAGCAGCACTTCGTCGCAGCCTTCGGCGGCGATGTAGGCGTGGCCCATGTTGGAGTCGATGTAGACCGATTCGCCGGTCTCGAGCACGATCGGGTCGTAGAACTCGGTGTGCACTTCCATGCGGCCTTCAAGGACGTGGATGTATTCCTCGCCGGAGTGGTGCACCAGTTCGCCGAATTCCTCGATGCTCTTGGCGCGCACGCGGGTGAGCACGGGGATCATGCGCTTGCGGCGCAGTTCCGGGCACAGGTAGTAGTAGTCGTAGTTGGGGGTGGTGACGCGGATCGCGTCGTCGATGCGGCCGATGCTGCGGCGCGCGGTCACCGCCGGCTCGGGCGCCTCGGCCTGCTCGGCGAACAGCTCGGACATGCGTAGGTTGAGGCGCTGGCTGAGCTGCAGCAGCTTGTCGTAGGTGAGCGTGAGCCGGTCGTGCTCCACCTTGGACAGGGTCGAGAGCGGGATGCCGGCGTGTTCGCTCATCTGCTTGAGCGTCCAGCCCTTGCGCGCGCGCAGCGAGCGCAGCAGGCCGCCGATGGTGGGGTGGGGCGCAGTCATCCTTGCCGGGTCTCCTGGGGAACGTCCGCGACAGGCCGGTCTGTCCTGTGCAGGATCATCATCGCCTCAGCGGGCGATCGCTGGGAAGGGTGGGGCGTCGGAAGGCCGCCCGGGGCCGTGCGGCGGGACTTTCGGCACTAGTTGACAATTCTCTGATTGGGATCATTATCGCCAAATCAGGATAACCCGGCGTGCGCCGCACCGGCCGCGATGCCGGTCCGTCGACAGCCAGAGCCACAGCCCGGAGACCGTTCGATGCGCGCGATTCCCCAGATCCTGTGCGGAGCCCTGCTCTCCGCCGTGCTGGCCTTCCCGCTGGTGGCGCAGGAGGCGTCGGTCGTGCCCGCGACCGTTGCGCCGAGCGAGGCGCCCGTGGATCCGGCCGCACCCGTGGCCACCGGACCGGCCGCCGGCGCCGGCACGCCCGTGCTGACGCGCGCCGACGCCGAGGCCTGGCTGGACGGCTTCTTCCCCTACGCGCTGGCCGCGGGTGATATCGCCGGCGCCGTCGTGGTCGTGGTGAAGGACGGCGAGGTGCTGCTGCAGAAGGGCTACGGCTACGCCGACCTGGCCACGCGCGCGCCGGTCGATCCCGAGTCCACGCTGTTCCGTCCCGGCTCGGTCTCGAAGCTGTTCACCTGGACCGCGGTGATGCAACTGGTCGAGCAGGGCAAGCTCGACCTCGACGCCGACCTCAACCAGTACATCGACTTTGAAATCCCGCCGCGCGACGGCAAGCCGGCGACGCTGCGCCAGGTGCTGACCCATACCGCCGGATTCGAGGAGCAGATCCGCGCGCTGATCACCGCGCGCGAGGACGAGATCACGCCGCTGGGCGATGCGCTCAGGCGCTGGGTGCCCGAGCGCATCCACTCGCCCGGCACGACGCCGGCCTATTCCAACTACGCGACCGCACTGGCGGGCTACATCGTCGAGCGCGTGTCGGGCGAAACCTTCGACGACTACATCGAGCGCCACATCTTCCAGCCGCTCGGCATGGCGCACTCCAGCTTCCGCCAGCCGCTGCCGGCGGCGCTGCTGGCGCAGATGTCGAAGGGCTATGCCAAGGCGTCGGAAGGCGAGCCGAAGGACTACGAGTTCATCAGCCTCGCGCCCGCGGGCAGCCTGGCGGCGACCGGCACCGACATGGCGCGCTTCATGATCGCGCACCTGCAGGACGGCGCGCTCGGCGAAGCGCGCATCCTCGGCGAGGCGACCGCGAAGCAGATGCACGACACCGGGCAGGCCTCGGTCGGCCCGCTCAACCGGATGATGCTGGGCTTCTACGAGACCTCGGTGAACGGCCATCGCGCGATCTCGCACGGCGGCGACACGCAGTGGTTCCACAGCGACCTGCAGCTGTTCCTCGACGACGGCATCGGCCTGTTCGTGTCGATGAACAGCTCCGGGCGCGACGGCGCGACGGGCCACATCCGCTACGCGCTGTCGCGCGGATTCGCCGACCGCTACCTGCCCGGCGCGCCGGCGCAACCGGCGGGCGTTTCCGACGAGGACGCGAAGCAGCATGCGCAGCAGATCGCCGGCACCTACACCAGCAGCCGGCGCCCGGACAGCAACTTCGTGTCGCTGGCCAACCTGCTGGGGCCGGTCAAGGTGGTGCCCAACGAGGACGGCACGATCAGCGTGACGCTGGCGCTCGGGCCGGGTGGCGCGCCGAAGAAGTGGCGCGAGGTCGAGCCCTGGGTGTGGCAGGATACCAACAGCACCGACCGGCTCGCCGCCGACGTCGTCGATGGCCGCGTCACGCGCTTCAGCATGGAGCCCTATGCGCCGATCATGGTGTTCCAGCGCCTGTCGGGGTGGCAGTCGCTGGCGATGCCGCTGCTGGTCGCGAGCCTGGTGGTGCTGCTGCTGACGGTCCTGGCCTGGCCGGTGTCGGCGCTGGTGCGTCGCTACTACGGCGTGCCGTACCGACTCGCCGGTGCCGATGCGCGCGCGCATCGCCTGGTGCGCATCGCCGCGCTGCTGGTGCTGGCGGCGATGGGGGGCGTGCTGGCGCTGGTGGTGGCGATGCTGGGCAAGCTGGAGATGACCAGCCCCGACACCGACGGAACGATCATCGCGCTGCGGCTGTTCGCCACGATCGTGCTGCCGCTGGGCGCGGCGGTCGCGGCGTGGAACGCCTGGCACGTGCTGCGCAATCCCCGTCGCCTGCTGGCCAAGCTGTGGGCGCTGCTGCTGGCGCTGGCCTGCCTGTTCCTGCTGTGGATCGGCTTCGCGAACCACGTGATCGGCTTCGGGGCGAACTACTGATCGACGCCGGACGCCGGCCCCGCGCCCTGTAGGAAATCTCTGAAAACTGTCATTTCGAGCGTAGCGAGAAATCCAATCGCTTGAAAAGGCAAGATTTCTCACTGCGTTCGAAATGACAAATCCGTGGTTTTTGGAGGCGCGGGGCGAGGGAATGGTGGCTGGCCTTTCCCTTCCACCATCCATCCAGGAGCGCATGAGGCCGTGCCCATCGAACTCGAACTGCACAACGAACCGCTGCCGATGGCGGCGCCGTTCCGCATCGCCGGCCACGTGTTCACGGCGATGCCGGCCACCGTGGTGACGCTGCGCGATGGCGCGCATGTCGGGCGCGGCGAGGCGGCGGGCGTGTACTACAACGACGACCATCCCGACGCGATGCTGGCGACGCTCGAAGCGCTGCGGCCGCGCATCGAAGCGGGCCTCGATCGCGACACGCTGCGCGCGCTGCTGCCGGCCGGCGGCGCGCGCAATGCACTCGACGCCGCGCTGTGGGAGCTCGAATCGCAGCGCACGGGCGTGCCGGTGTGGAAGCTCGCCGGCCTCGACGGCGTGCGGCCGCTGCTGACCACGTTCACGGTCGGTGCGGACGATCCGGCGGTGATGGCCGGGCACGCGGCCGCCTACACGCAGGCGCGCGCGCTGAAGCTCAAGCTCACCGGTGAACCGGAGCTCGATGCCGCACGCGTACGCGCGGTGCGCGCGCGCTGCCCGGAGGCGTGGATCGGCGTCGATGCCAACCAGGGCTACAGTGCGGACCACTTGCCGTCGCTGCTGGCGGTGCTGGTCGAAGCGGGCGTCTCGCTGCTCGAACAGCCCTGTGCCAGGGGCCGCGAGGACGAACTCGACGGCATCGAGCGAGAGGTGCCGTTCGCCGCCGACGAAAGCATCCTCGATCTCGCCGAACTCGAGGCGCGCCACCGCCATTTCAACGTGGTCAACATCAAGCTCGACAAGTGCGGCGGCCTGACCGAGGGCCTGCTGATGGCCCGGCGCGCGCGCGAACTGGGCAAGCGGGTAATGGTCGGCAACATGTGCGGCACCAGCCTGGCGGCGGCGCCGGCGTTCGTGCTGGGGCAGTGCTGCGACGTGGTCGACCTCGACGGCCCGATCTTCCTCGCGCGCGACCGCAGCCCGTCCGTGCGCTACGAGGACGGCCATGTCTTCTGCGGCGACGAGGTCTGGGGACCGAAGGCCGCGCCGTGAGTTCCGCGGCCGACAAGACCTGGTTCGGTCAGCCGCGCGGGCTGACGATCCTGTTCCTGACCCAGATGTGGGAGCTGTTCTCCTACTACGGCATGCGCACGCTGCTGGTCTACTACATGACCAAGCAACTGCTGTTCGCGCAGGAGAAGGCGTCCTTCATCTATGGCACCTACACCGCGATGGCGTACTTCACGCCGATCCTCGGCGGCGCGATCGCCGATCGCTGGCTGGGCAAGCGCAACGCGGTGATCCTGGGCGGCAGCATCATGGCCTTCGGCCACTTCGTGATGGCGTTCGAGCCGATGTTCTACGTGGCGCTGGCGACGATCGCGCTCGGCAACGGCCTGTTCCTGCCCAGCCTGCCGAGCCAGATCAACGACCTCTACGCCGCCGACGATCCGCGCCGCGGACGCGCCTACAACGTCTACTACGTCGGCCTGAACATCGGCGGCTTCCTCGCGCCGCTGGTGTGCGGCACGCTCGGCGAGCTTTACGGCTGGCACTACGGCTTCGGCGCGGCGGGCGTGGGCATGTTCGCGGGCCTGGTGATCTACATCGCGGGGCGACGCTACCTGCCCCCGGAGCTGCAGCGCCGCGCGCCGGCCGCCGTCACCACGCAGCAAGCGCGCCGCGGCCGCCACAGGGTCTGGTGGCTGCTGCTCGGCGTCGGCATCGCCGCGACGATCTTCCGCGGCGCCTACGAGCAGATCGGCAACACGCTGCCGCTGTGGATCGACACCGGCGTGGACCGCAGCCTGGGCGGGCTCACGATCCCGATGACCTGGTTCCAGTCGCTCAACCCGCTGCTGGTGATCTCGATGACGCCGCTGCTGCTGATGGCCTGGCGCCGCCGCGCCGAGGCCGGGCGCGAGACGTCGCCTGCGATCCGCATGGCGATCGGCGCGCTGCTGGTGGCCGCCGCCTACGTGCTGCTGGCGTTCGTTGCGGCGCTGGCCGGCGATGCGCGCGTGGGCTGGCCCTGGCTGCTGGCCTTCTTCCTGATCCTGACCCTGGGCGAGCTGTACATCCTGCCGACCGGGCTGGGCCTGTTCGCCCGGCTGGCGCCGCCGCGGCTGGGCGCGACGACGGTGGCGTCGTGGTTCCTCGCCGTGTTCAGCGGCAGCCTGCTGGCGGGCATGGTCGGCACCCTGTGGAGCCGGGCCAGCCATGCGGGGTTCTTCCTGCTGCTGGCGGCGCTGGCGGTCGCTGCCGCGGCGCTGTTGTGGCGGCTGGACCGGCCGATCCGGACCCTGGGCTGAGCTGCGCATCGCAGCGCCGCGCGACGCGTGACCCCGCATGATCGGCCAAATTTTCCAAACATGTTGACAATTCTCTGATCGGGATCATGATCCCTGATCAGGACCGAGTGCCAGCGCTCCGGCGATGCCATCTGGCCCGTGGACACTCCCGCACCGACCCGGAGAGCAACGCCATGACCACATCCCCTTCCCACGCGCCGTCCCGCCGCTCGCGGCTGGCCCGCGCCGTCGCCGCCGCCATCGCATTCGGAGCCACTGCAGGTGTGGCCTACGCCCAGGATGCACCCGTGGCAGGCACGCCCGAGGCCGACGTCGTCGAGCTCGACCATGTGATCGTGACCGCCAACAAGCGCCAGGAGAACATCCGCGAGGTCGCCACCGCGATCACGCGCCTGGGCGAGCAGCAGCTGGAAAACCTCAACGCCACCCAGATGGCCGACTACGCCAGCTACGTGCCCGGCCTGCAGATGCAGTCCAGCGG
>JAFAEU010000127.1 GCA_023423855.1 Pseudomonadota bacterium
ATCTTGACCTTCGCAGTCGATTTTCCCGCACTGGAAGTCAACGGCAACATGGATCCCGGCTTTCGCCGGGATGACGGGCGGAGGCCTGCCTTCGTCCCACTGGCGATGCAATCACTCTTGCCGCTCCGCCGCATCCGTGCGCGGGTACTTTTTTCACCAAAGTGTCACGAAGCGAGTCCCCACGCGCCCTCGCGACGATTGTTCAATCGTCCCTCCACAAGCTTGTCCACAGGCATCGTGGATAAGTCGCGCGCGGGCGCATCCACGCACGCCGGGGCTTGACAAACCCGGTCGTGAATACGCGCGGCTGGCGATGCCGATCAAGGCACCGCCCGTTCGAACGAGAACAGCTTCGCCAGCGGATGCGGCTTGCGCTCGACGGCCGCGCGCAGCAGCCCCGCGCCGACCATCGAATAGGTGATGCCGTTGCCGCCGTAGGCCATGGCGAACAGCACGCGCGGGCCGTGGTGCGCGTGCGCGCCGAAGAACGGAAGCCCGTCCTGCGTCTCTGCGAACGTGCCCGCCCACGAGAACGCGGGCTGCAGCGGCAGGTGCGGGAACATCTTCGACACGCGCTTGAGCAGGGTGCGCGCCTTCTTGCCGACACGGGCGTCGCGCCTGGCCGGGATGTCGACCGCATCGTCCTCGCCACCGACCAGCAGGCGATGGTCGCCGGTGGGGCGCATGTACAGGTACGGCCGCGCCGATTCCCAGACCATGGTTCGGCCCAGTTCACCGAGCACCGCCGGGTCGATGGGGTCGGTGATGAACGCGTAGCTGCTGCGGTTGCGCGCGACGTCCTGCTTCAACCACTGCTGGTTCGCGTAACCGGCCGCGAACACGACATGGCCAGCGCGGATGGTGGCGCCCTGCGCCGTCGTCGCGACGATGCCGCGCGAAGTGGTCTGCACGTGTTCGATCCTGGTGCGGTCGAACACGCCGGCACCGCGACGGTGCAGCCTGCCGAGCAGGCGATAGGCCATGCGGTAGGGATCCAGGTGCGCGCCGAGCCGGCTGAGGATCGCGGCCGGCGCCTCGATGCCGTAGCGCGCTTCGAGGTCCTGCGGCGGCAGCCACTCCACGTCGAATCCGTGCTTCGCGCGCAGCGCGTACTCCTCGCGCAGGTCGCGCGCATCGCGCCGCCGGCTGGCGAAGTACAGGCTCTGCGCCTCGCCGAAGCCGGCGTCGCGCAAGTCGCGGGCCAGCGCCCGCAGGGCCGGGATCGCCTCCGCGCACGCGCGGTAGGCCAGCACCGCATCGCCCTCGCCATACTGTTTCGCGAGCTCGACCATGTGCGTGTCGATCTCGTACTGCAGCAGGCCCGTGCTCGCCGCACTGCTGCCCCAGGCGATGTCGCGCTGCTCGACCACGGCGACGTCATGGCCGTGCCGCGCCAGCTCGTCGGCCGCAAGCGCGCCGGTGATGCCGCCGCCGACCACCAGCACGTCGCAGCGCAGGTCCCGCTCCAGCGGCGGGAACGCCTGCATCAGGCCGTTCTTGACCGCCCACCAGGGATAACCGCTCTTCAGGTCCATGCCGTCTCCCCGATGCCTTGGCAGCCGCCGCATCGTCGACCCCTGCCCAGGCGCCGTCAACCGGCCAGCCGACGCCGCGTTCACGCTGCCACCGGCATCGTGGCCGGGGTCCAGAGCCGGTGCAACGCCATGCCAGACAACATCTACGATGCCCTGCGCGAAAGCCACGAACGCCAGCGCTCGCTGTGCCGCAAGCTGCTGCGCTCACCCCCGCATAGCGAGCGCCGCATCGCGCTGTTCACCGACCTGCGCATCGAACTGGCCGCGCACGCCGCCGCCGAGGAGCGCTTCCTCTACGCGCCGATCCTGATGCACGACGCCGGCCTCGATTCCTCGCGCCACGCGCTGCACGAGCACCACGAACTCGACGAGATCGTCGAGGACATGCAGGTGGTCGACAAGGCCGGCGCCGGCTGGATGGCGAAGGCGCGCAAGCTGTCGAAGAAGGTGCACCACCACCTGCGCGAGGAGGAGACGAAGTTCTTCCAGGTCTCGGGAAAGCTGCTCGGCGCCGCGCAGAAGGACCGGCTCGCGAAGCAGTACCGTCGCGACTATTCACGCATGCGCAGATCGCTCGAGGACTGAACGCGTCCGCAGGACCAGCCCCTCTTTCCCACCATGCCGGACATTCGAGGAATCCACCCATGAAACTCTCCATCGCCGTACTCGTCGGCAGCCTGCGCAAGGATTCGTTCAATGCGAAGCTCGCGGACGCGCTCGCCGCGCTCGCGCCCGACGACGTCGCTTTCCCGCGCCTGCGCATCGACGACCTGCCGCTCTACAACCAGGACGACGACCAGGCCTCGCCGGCCGCCGCGAAGCGCCTGAAGCAGGCGATCCGAGAGGCCGACGGCGTGCTGTTCGTAACCCCCGAATACAACCGTTCGGTGCCCGGCGTGCTGAAGAAGGCCATCGACCACGCCTCGCGTCCCTACGGCGACAGCGCTTTCGCGGGCAAGCCGGCCGGCGTGATCGGCGTGTCGATCGGCGCGATCGGCACCGCCTGCGCGCAGCAGCACCTGCGCACCATCCTCGCCTACCTCGACATGCCGACGCTGGGGCAGCCGGAGGCCTATCTGAAGGCCGACGACGTGCTCGACGGAGACCGCATCGCCGAAGGCAGCCGCGAATTCCTGCAGACGTGGATGGATGCCTACCTCGACTGGGTGCGCAAGCACGCCTGACGGCGCGCCGGGCTTCAGGCC
>JAFAEU010000136.1 GCA_023423855.1 Pseudomonadota bacterium
CTACCACCTCAACGTGATGCAGGCGGTGGTGCGGGCGATGGCCTGGGCGATCACCAAGGTGATGCGCGTGTCCGGCGCCGAGACCACCAGTGTCTGCGCCAGCGTCTTCATCGGCCAGACCGAGGCGCCGCTGACGGTGCGCCCCTACATCTCGAAGATGACCGAGTCGGAGCTGATCACGATGATGATCGGCGGCATGGCGCACATCGCCGGCGGCGTGCTGGCGGCCTACGTCGGCATGCTCGGCGCCGGCGACCCGGTGCAGCAGCAGTTCTATGCCAAGCACCTGCTCGCGGCTTCGATCATGGCCGCGCCGGCGACGCTGGTGATCGCCAAGATCCTGATCCCCGAGGTCGGCGAGCCGCTGACCCGCGGCACGGTGAAGATGGAGGTGGAGAAGACCACCAGCAACGTCATCGACGCGGCCGCGGCCGGCGCCGGCGACGGCCTGCGTCTGGCGCTGAACATCGGCGCGATGCTGCTGGCCTTCATCGCCCTGATCGCGATGATCAACGCACCGCTCACCTGGATCGGCGAAGTCACCGGACTGCAGGCCGCGATCGGCAAACCGCTCGACCTGTCCGCGATCTTCGGCTGGGTGCTGGCGCCGATCGCCTGGCTGATCGGCGTGCCGTGGCAGGACGCGGGCACGGTCGGCTCGCTGATCGGGCAGAAGGTGGTGATCAACGAGTTCGTCGCCTACCTGCAGCTGGCCGACATCGTCAACGGCCGCGTCGAGGGCGTGGCGCTCACCGACCAGGGCCGCCTGATCGCGACCTACGCGCTGTGCGGCTTCGCCAACTTCAGCTCGATCGCGATCCAGATCGGCGGCATCGGCGGGCTCGCGCCCGAGCGCCGCCAGGACCTCGCCCGCTTCGGCCTGCGCGCCGTGCTCGGCGGCACCGTCGCCACGCTGATGACGGCGACCATCGCCGGCGTGCTGACCAACCTGGGCGGCTGAGCCGGAGCCAGCGAGCATGCCGCGCGTCGTCGTCGTCGGATCGTTCAATGTCGACCACGTCTGGCAGTGCGACGCGCTGCCGCGCGCCGGCGAAACGCGGATCGGCCGCTACCTCACCGGCCCCGGCGGCAAGGGCTTCAACCAGGCCACCGCCTGCGCGCGCACCGGTGCGGAGACCGTGTTCGTCTGTGCGCTGGGCGAGGACGCCGGCGGACAGCTGGCGCGCACGCTCGCGGCCACGGACGGCATCGACCTGCGGCCCGGCGCCAGCGAGGAACCGACCGGCACCGCCGGCATCCATGTCGACGCCGGCGGACGCAACAGCATCGTCATCGGCCCGGGCGCCAATGCGGCGTTGACCGCGGAGTTCGTCGCGCAGCAGGCCGACGCCATCGTCGGCGCACGGATCGTGCTGGCGCAGCTGGAGTCGCCGGTCGACAGCGTGTTCGAGGCGATGCGCCTGGCGCGCGCGGCGGGCATCAGGACGATCCTCAATCCCGCGCCGGCGAACGCGGAGAGCTCGCGCGAGCTGCTGGCCGTGGCCGACATCCTGACCCCGAACGAGAGCGAGTTCGCCGCGCTGCTGGCGCGGCACACCGGCGAACGCATCGATGCCGCCGAGGTGGCGGGCTTCGAGGACGCGCGCCTGCACCGGCTGTGCCGGACCCTGCTGCCGCGCGGCACCGTGGTGGTGACGCTCGGCGACGCCGGCGCGTTCATCTCGCACCGCGAGGACAAGTGCCGCGGCGACAACCTGCCCCACTACCGGGTGCCGGCCTACGAAGTCGCCACCGTCGACACCACCGGCGCCGGCGACGCCTTCAACGGCGCGCTCGCCACCTCGCTGGCGGCGGTCTCCGACCGCGTCTTCGCCGACCACGTGCGCTTCGCCGCGCATTACGCCGCGCTGTCGACCGAGCACGCCGGCGCGGCGGCGTCGATGCCGCGCTTGCCCGTCGGCGGCGGGCCGATCGACGGCGGTTAACCGGCATGTAACGATCCAGCGACTACCGTTGACGCGCCAAGCAGCGCATGTCCCCGGGGAGTGGAGCAACCAGATGGCAGGCAAGTTCGAGATCAGCACCCGCAAGAACGGCGAGTTCCAGTTCAACCTCAAGGCCGGCAACGGCCAGGTCATCCTGACCAGCGAGGGCTACCAGGCCAAGGCTTCGGCATTGAGCGGCGTGGAGTCCGTGCGCAAGCACAGCCAGGACGACGCCAACTTCGACCGACTGACCGCGAAGGACGGCAGCCCGTACTTCAACCTCAAGGCCAGTAATGGCCAGGTCATCGGCCACAGCGAGATGTATTCGGGCGCGGCCGCGCGCGACAACGGCATCGCCTCGGTCAAGACCAACGCGCCGGACGCAGAACTGGTCGACCTGAGCACCTGAGCGACACCGCGACACCCGCCGAAGGCCCGGTTCCCCGGGCCTTCGGCGCATCCGGCCGGTAGAATGCGCGCCATGCGCATCGGCCCCCACGCCATCGAACCCAGGCTGATCCTCGCCCCGATGGCGGGCGTCACCGACAAGCCGTTCCGGCAGCTGTGCAAGCGGCTCGGCGCGGGGCTGGCGGTGTCGGAGATGACCACCAGCGACCCGCGCTTCTGGAATACGCGCAAGTCGCGCACGCGCATGGACCACGACGGCGAGCCGGACCCGGTCAGCGTGCAGATCGCCGGCACGATTCCGCAAGTGATGGCCGACGCGGCGCGCCACAACGCCGACCACGGCGCGCAGCTCATCGACATCAACATGGGTTGCCCGGCGAAGAAGGTCTGCAACGCCTGGGCGGGTTCGGCGCTGATGCAGGACGAGGCGCTGGTCGCGCGCATCCTCGAAGCCGTGGTGAAGGCCGTCGAGGTGCCGGTGACGCTGAAGATCCGCACCGGCTGGGACGCGAACCACCGCAACGCGCCCGCCATCGCCCGCATCGCGCAGGACAGCGGCATCGCGGCACTCGCCGTGCACGGCCGCACGCGCGACCAGCAGTACACCGGCACCGCCGAGTACGACACCATCGCCGCGATCAAGGCCGAGCTGCGCATTCCCGTCGTCGCCAACGGCGACATCGACTCGCCGCGCAAGGCGCTCGACGTGCTGCGCCACACCAACGCCGACGCGGTGATGATCGGCCGCGCCGCGCAGGGACGGCCGTGGATCTTCCGCGAGGTGGCGCACTTCCTCGCCACCGGCGAGACGCTGGCGCCGCCTTCGCTGGCCGAAGTGCGCGACATCCTGCTCGGCCACCTGCAGGCGCTGCACGCGTTCCACGTCGAGCAGGCCGGCGTGCGCATCGCGCGCAAGCACCTGGGCTGGTACGCCAGGGACCGGCCCGAGCACTCGTTCGAACAACGGCGCGCCTTCCTCGCCGTGGTCAACCGCGCGCAGAGCGCGGAGACGCAGCTGCAGCTGACCCGCGACTACTTCGACGCGCTGGTCGCGGGCGTGTCGCCGGACCTGCCCGTCGCCGCCTGAACCCCGCGCCGACTTGCCAGCGCGCGCGGCGCCGACCAAGATCGCCGCTGCCGGACGACCACGGGCCGGATCGGGAGGGGGCGCATGGAATCGCAGGGACACGGGCCGGACGCGTCGCGCCGGCCGATCAGGGCGCGTGGCAACGCCGTCGTCCGCAGGATCGCATCGGCGCTGGCGCGTTCGTCGCTGACGCCGAACGCGATCTCGGTGCTGAGCATCCTCTTCGCCGCAGCAGGCGCCGCCGCGCTGCTGTGGCTGCCGCCCTGGGGCGCCTGGCTGTGCGCGCTCGGCATCCAACTGCGCCTGCTGTGCAACCTGTTCGACGGCATGGTCGCGGTCGAGGGCGGCAAGTCGACGCCGACCGGCGCGCTGTACAACGAAGTGCCCGACCGCATCGCCGACAGCGTGCTGCTGGTCGCGCTCGGCCATGCGGCGGGCCTGCCGTGGGCCGGATGGCTGGCCGCCCTGCTCGCGGCGGCGACCGCGTACCTGCGCACGCTCGGCGGCGCGCTCGGCCAGCCGCAGGA
>JAFAEU010000166.1 GCA_023423855.1 Pseudomonadota bacterium
GCGGCGGCGGCATCGCCTACAACAGGGAAGAGTTCGAGGACATCGTCAAGCGCGGCCATGAACTGTCGCCGGTCGGCGAGGTGCTGGTCGAGGAATCGGTGCTGGGCTGGAAGGAGTTCGAGATGGAGGTGGTCCGCGATACCGCGGACAACTGCATCATCGTCTGCTCGATCGAGAACCTCGATCCGATGGGCGTGCACACCGGCGACAGCATCACCGTCGCGCCGGCGCAGACGCTCACCGACAAGGAATACCAGCGCCTGCGCGACGCCTCGATCGCGGTTCTGCGCAAGATCGGCGTCGACACCGGCGGCTCGAACGTGCAGTTCGGCATCAACGCCGAAACCGGGCGGGTAGTGGTGATCGAGATGAACCCGCGCGTGTCGCGCTCCTCGGCGCTGGCGTCGAAGGCGACCGGTTTCCCGATCGCCAAGATCGCGGCCAAGCTCGCGGTCGGCTACACCCTCGACGAGCTGCGCAACGAGATCACCGGCGGCAAGACTCCGGCCTCGTTCGAGCCGTCGATCGACTACGTGGTCACCAAGATCCCGCGCTTCGCCTTCGAGAAGTTCCCGCAGGCCGACGCGCGCCTGACCACGCAGATGAAGTCGGTCGGCGAGGTGATGGCGATGGGCCGCACCTTCCAGGAATCGGTGCAGAAGGCGCTGCGCGGGCTGGAAACCGGCAAGGTCGGCTTCGACCCGACCGAGCTGGACCTGTCCGACGAGACGGATCTGGCCACCCTGCGGCGCGAAGTGAAGGAGCCGGGGCCGGAGCGCCTGTTCTACCTCGCCGACGCCTTCCGTGCCGGCCTGTCGGTCGACGAGGTGTTCTCGCTGTCGTTCGTCGATCCCTGGTTCCTCGACCAGATCGAGGAGATCGTGCAGGTCGAGCGCGAGGTCGAGGGCGCCGGCATCGACGCGCTCGACGGCCCGCGCCTGCGCGCGCTCAAGCGCATGGGTTTCTCGGACGCGCGGCTGGCGCAACTGGTCGGCAGCAACGAGCAGGCGGTCCGCGCGCTGCGCCGCGCGCATGGGGTCAAGCCGGTCTACAAGCGCGTGGATTCCTGCGCGGCCGAGTTCGCCACGACCACGGCCTACATGTACTCGACCTACGAGGAAGAGTGCGAGGCCGCGCCGACCGACCGCGACAAGATCATCGTGCTCGGCGGCGGCCCCAACCGCATCGGCCAGGGCATCGAGTTCGACTACTGCTGCGTGCACGCCGCGCTGGCGCTGCGCGAGGACGGGTTCGAGACCATCATGGTCAACTGCAACCCGGAAACCGTCTCCACCGACTACGACACGTCCGACCGCCTGTACTTCGAGCCGCTCACCCTCGAGGACGTGCTGGAGATCGTCGAGCTGGAGAAGCCCAAGGGCGTGATCGTGCAGTACGGCGGGCAGACGCCGCTCAAGCTCGCGCGCGCGCTCGAGGCCAACGGCGTGCCGATCATCGGCACCTCGCCCGAGTCGATCGACCTGGCCGAGGACCGCGAGCGCTTCCAGAAGCTGGTCGACCAGCTCGGCCTGAAGCAGCCGCCGAACCGCACCGCGCGCAGCGCCGAGGAGGCGCTGGTGCTGGCCAAGGAGATCGGCTACCCGCTGGTCGTGCGCCCGAGCTACGTGCTCGGCGGCCGCGCCATGGAGGTGGTGCACGCCGACGCGGACCTCGCGCGCTACATGCGCGACGCGGTCAAGGTCTCGAACGATTCGCCGGTGCTGCTCGACCGCTTCCTCGACAACGCGGTGGAAGTGGACATCGACGTCATCGCCGACAAGGACGGCAACGTGCTGATCGGCGGCGTGATGGAGCACATCGAGGAGGCCGGCGTGCATTCGGGCGATTCCTCGTGCTCGCTGCCGCCGTACTCGCTGCCGGCCGGGGTGCAGGCGCGCCTGCGCGAGCAGGTGGTCGCGCTGGCCAAGGCGCTGGACGTCGTCGGCCTGATGAACACCCAGTTCGCGGTGCAGCTCGACAACGGCGATGCGGTGATCTACCTGCTGGAGGTGAACCCGCGCGCCTCGCGCACGGTGCCGTTCGTGTCGAAGGCGACCGGGCTGGCGCTGGCGAAGATCTCGGCGCGCTGCATGGCCGGCAAGACGCTGGCCGAGCAGGGCGCGACGAAGGAGATCGTGCCGGAATACTTCTCGGTGAAGGAGGCGATCTTCCCGTTCGCCAAGTTCCAGGGCGTCGATCCGATCCTCGGGCCGGAGATGCGCTCGACCGGCGAGGTGATGGGCGTGGGCCGCAGCTTCGGCGCGGCGTTCGCGCGCGCGCAGGAGGCGGCGAACATCAAGGCGCCGCCGACGTCCGGCAAGGCCTTCGTCTCGGTGCGCGACCCGGACAAGCAGCGCGTGCTGCCGGTCGCCCGCGACCTGGTCGAGCGCGGCTACGCCATCGTCGCCACCGCCGGCACCGCGAAATGGCTGCGCGGGAACGGGATCGAGTGCGAGCAGGTCAACAAGGTGCTGGAAGGCCGTCCGCACATCGTCGACCTGATCAAGAACGGCGAGATCGCCTACATCGTCAACACCACCGAAGGACGCCAGGCGATCTCGGATTCGTTCTCGATCCGCCGCGAGGCGCTGCAGCAGCGGGTGACCTATTCGACGACGGTTGCCGGCGCCCGTGCCCTGCTGCATTCTCTGGAATACCGCGGCACCGGCCCGGTC
>JAFAEU010000189.1 GCA_023423855.1 Pseudomonadota bacterium
TCAACAGGAACCCGGAGAACTTCTTCGCCGATGTCGAGCAGAGCGCCTTCGCGCCGTCGAACCTGGTGCCGGGCATCGGCGCCTCGCCGGACAAGATGCTGCAGTCGCGCCTGTTCAACTACGCCGATGCGCAGCGCTACCGCCTGGGCGTGAACTACCACCAGATCCCGGTCAATGCCGCGCGCTGCCCGGTCAACAGCAACCACCGCGACGGCGCCGGACGCATGGACGGCAACTACGGCAGCCTGCCCCACTACGAGCCCAACAGCTTCAACCAGTGGCAGGAACAGCCGCAGTTCCGCGAGCCGCCGCTGAAGATCAATGGCGATGCGGACTGGTGGAACTACCGCGACGACGATTCCAACTACTACAAGCAGCCCGGCGACCTGTTCCGGCTGATGAAGCCCGAACAGCAGCAGGCGCTGTTCGACAACACCGCCCGCGCGATGGGCGACGCGCCCGACTTCATCAAGCGCCGCCACGTCGAGAACTGCCGCAAGGCCGATCCGGACTACGGCGCGGGCGTCGAGGCATCGCTGCGCAAGCTGGGCGCGTTTGCCGGCGAGGATTCGCCCAACAGCCTCGGCTGAGGCTGCGCACGAATCGCCTTCCCGTCGCGATCGGCGGGACATCGGGCCGCGCTCCTTCGGGGCGCGGCCTTTTTTCCGGTTCTCCGTCCGCTCCAGCCGAAAGCCGGTCTCCGGCCGCGGAGCGATTGACGCAGGCACACCCGGCAACGCCGGGGTTTCCCGACGCACCATCGCCTTGAACCTTCAGGCCCCGCTCGCGCGACGCGGTCACGGAAACGGACTCCGGGAAACGGCACGGCCGGCTTGGTCCCTACAGCGCGTCGATGTCCCCCAGCGCGCGGATCAGCCGTCGCGCGCGCTTGTCCGGCTTCGTCTCCGGCGCGCGGTAGCCGTTGCGCTCGGCACGGGCGAGTTCGCGCGCCGCTTCGCGCCGTTCCCTCGAAGCCCCGGTTTCGGCGTACAGCGCCTGCGCCACCGGCGCCGGGCCACGCGCGTCCGAAACGCCCTTTACCTCGACTTCGAAGACCTCGCCGGATCGCTCGATCCGCAGGGCGTCGCCCGCGCGTACGCTGCGCGAGGCCTTGGGCCGCTGGCCGCCGACCTCGACCTTGCCGGTCTCGACCGCCTGCTTCGCCAGCGCGCGCGTCCGGTAGAAGCGCGCGGCCCATAGCCACAGGTCGAGGCGGACGCCATGCGCGGCGTGGTCGGACGGATCGGGCATGGGAGGATTCTAGGCCCTGCGCCGCTTCGTTCCGTCATCCCGCGTTGCCGGGGCTCTGGCAACATGCCGCGATGGCATCCGGCGGACGCGACCTCACCCGGGGCCCCATCGGCCGCACCCTGTTCGTGTTCGCGCTGCCGATCCTCGCCGGCAACGTGCTGCAGTCGCTCAACGGCTCGGTCAACGCGATCTGGGTCGGACGCTTCCTCGGCGAGCAGGCGCTGACCGCGACCGCGAACGCCAACAACATCATGTTCTTCCTGATCGGCGCGGTGTTCGGCGTCGGCATGGCCGCGACGATCCTGGTGGCGCAGGCGATGGGCGCGAAGGACATACCGCGGGCGCGGCGCGTGATCGGCACCAGCGCGACGTTCGTGTTCCTGCTGCTGGCGGTGGCGCTGGACATCCTCTTCAACCCGCTGCTGATCTTCGGCATCGGCCCGTTCCCGGAGATGGGCATCGCCGGCTCGGCGATGGCGACGTTCCTCGCCAACGGGCTCGGCCTGGCGGCGCTGCTGCTGTGGCTGCGCCATCGCCGCCATCCGCTGTGGATCAGCCGCCACGAGCGCGGCTACTACCGCCCCGATCCGGCGATCCTGCGCGCGCTGGTGGTCAAGGGCGTGCCGATGGGGCTGCAGATGATCGTGATCTCGCTGGCGATGATCATGATGATCAGCATGGTCAACGCCTACGGCGTCGACATGACGTCGGCCTACGGCGCCGCGCTGCAACTGTGGACCTACGTGCAGATGCCGGCGATGGCGATCGGCGCCGCCTGCTCGTCGATGGCGGCGCAGAACGTGGGTGCGGGACGCTGGGACCGCGTCGGCGCGACCGCGCGCACCGGCGTGCTGTTCAACTTCGTGCTGACCGGTGCGCTGATCGCGCCGATCCTCCTGTTCGACCGGTACACGCTGGCGATGTTCCTGCCCGAGGCGAGCGCGGCGCTGGAGAACGCGCGGCACCTGAACCACATCGCGGTGTGGTCGTTCCTGTTCTTCGGCGTGACCTTCGTGGTCTCGGGCGTGGTGCGTTCGACCGGCGCGGTGCTGCCGCCGCTGCTGATCCTCGGCATCGCGCTGTGGGGCATCCGCATTCCGTTCGCCAAGCTGCTGCAGCCGGCGCTCGGCGCGGACGCGATCTGGTGGAGCTTCCCCGCCAGCGCGGTGTGCGCCATGCTGATGTCGGTCGCCTATTGCCGCTGGGGCCGCTGGCGCGAGGCGCGGATGCTCCCGGGCGATCCGCGCGAAGTCGCGCTGCCGGCGGAAGTGCCGGCGCAGCCGCCCTCGCCGGTCGCCGACTGCTGCCCGGAGCCGGAACCACCCGGCGAACCGGTGCGCGGCGAGGCCTGATCGGGCACGAACCCGCCCGAAACGCGGACGGCCGCCCTGGGGCGGCCGTCCGGCGGGAGCGCTGCGAGGCGCCGTCGCGCGAGTGGATTACTCGGCCGGTTCGGCCTTGGTCGCCAGTTCGGCAGCCGCCAGGGCGCGCGCCTTGGCGTTACCCGCGAGGTCTTCCTTGATGCGCGCCTTCTTGCCTTCCAGGCCGCGCAGGTAGTACAGCTTGCCGGCGCGGACCTTGCCGCGGCGCTTCACTTCGACCGAGTCGATGGTGGCGCTGTGGCTCTGGAACACGCGCTCGACGCCGAAGCCGTGCGAGATCTTGCGCACGGTGAAGGCGGAGTTGAGGCCGGCGTTCTTCTTGCCGATGACCACGCCCTCGTAGGCCTGGACGCGCTCGCGGTTGCCTTCCTTGACCTTGACGTTGACGACGACGGTGTCGCCGGGGCCGAAGTCGGGAAGCTTGCGCTGCGCCTGTTCGGTCTCGAACTGCTGCAGCAGGGTGTTCAGGGACGGCTTGGTGGTCATGGCGGTATCTCGATGGAGCCTGTTGGATTAGTTGTAGGCGTGGTGCACGCGGACGCACGCTCTTGGCACTGGCTGCCTGCCAGTGGCAGGTCAGCCGCGCATTATAGCCGGAAAATCCCGCCCGGGGGCCAGGATTCAGCCCTCCCCTGAAGGGTCGTCCCCGGCCTGTCCGTCCAGCCAGTCCCGCTCGGCGGCCGTCAGCCCGGCCCCGGCCAGCAGGTCCGGGCGCCGCTGGCGGGTGCGCAGCAGCGACTGGCGGCGGCGCCAGCGGGCGATTTCGGCGTGGTTGCCCGACAGCAGCACCTCCGGGACGGTCCCCAGTGCGTGCTCCACCGGCCGGGTGTAGTGCGGGCAGTCCAGCAGGCCGTCGGCCTCGAAGCTGTCCTGGGCGGCGGATTCGGCGTCGTTCAGGGCGCCCTCCTGGAGCCGGGCGACGGCGTCCACGACCACCGCCGCGGCCAGCTCGCCGCCGGACAGCACGTAGTCGCCGATCGACAGCTCCTCGTCGACCTCGGCCGCGACCAGCCGCTCGTCGACGCCCTCGTAGCGGCCGCAGAGCAGGATCATCCGCTCCCGCGTCGCCAGTTCGCGGACGACGGCCTGGGTCAGCGGGCGGCCCTGCGGGCTGAGGTAGACGACCTTCGCCGGCGCCGGATCGGCGGCGCGCGCAGCGCGGATCGCCGCGCGCAGTGGGTCGATCAGCATCACCATGCCCGGCCCGCCGCCGAACGGACGGTCGTCGACCCGGCGGTAGTTGCCCTCGGCATGGTCGCGCGGGTTCCAGCCGTGG
>JAFAEU010000231.1 GCA_023423855.1 Pseudomonadota bacterium
GCTTCGCGCAGCGCATCGACCACCGCGTCCTTGATCCGCTGCGCGGCGTAGCGCGCGTGCGTGATCGCGCTGCCGGACACGTGCGCGTCGACCGCCAGCGTCATGCCCGCGTCGAGGTGTTCCTGCCACGCCAGTTCGCGCGCGCCGCGATACAGCGCCTCCTCGTCCGGGCAGTCGTAGTCCGCGAGCGGCCAGAGCACGCGGCTGGCCAGGCGCGACCACAGCACCGCGCGCTGCGCGTCGACCAGTTCGCCTTCGACGTTGACGCCCGCCGTGGTCGCGGTCGCGCGCGCGCAGCCGAGCGCGAGCAGTTCGTCGGCCAGCAGGTATTCCAGGCCCTTGGCGCAGCTGGCGAAGAATTTCATCGGCTACAGGCGCGCGAGCAGGGCCGCGAACGCGTCCGCCGAGGCGCCGACGTGATCGGACAACCGATGCGCGTCGTCGACCAGCAGCAGCGTGGCATTGCGCGCAGCGGCCCAGTCGACGACGGCCGTCGCCGGGATCAGCTCGTCGTGCCAACCGTGGACGATCGACACCGGCACATCGGCCGCCAGCAGCGGCGGCGCGTCGCCCATGCGGGTCGGTGGCGCCATCAGGAACAGTCCGCGCACCGGCACGCTGAGCGACACCTGCCCGGAAATCCAGGCGCCGAGGCTGGAGCCGGCAAGCACCAGCGGACCGCGCGCCGCAGCAGCGCGTGCCAGCGCCTGCAGGCGCTCCACCCGCGCGAACACGTCGCCGAGTTCGCTGACCTCGCGTTTTGCATCGAGGTCGGTGTAGTCGGGTCGCTCGTGGCTCCAGCCGGCGCGTTCGGCGACTTCCGCCAGCGCCGCCACCTTGGTCGCGTCGGGTCCGCTCTCGAAACCGTGCGAGAGGATGCAGTGCCCGCGCAGGCTCATGCGCCCACCCATTCGACCGCGTCGCCGACGCGCAGCGCGCCGCCGTCGAGGATGCGCGCACACAGGCCGCCCATGCCGCGCATGGCGTTGTAGCCGCCGGGGCCGAGCGCGTCTTCCATGCGCGAACAAGGATCGCAGGCATCGGTGCCTTCCAGCAGCACGCCGCCGATGCGGAAGCGGTTGCCCTTGAGCGCGGCCAGCGCGATACCGGACACGACGAGATTGCGGCGCAGGGTCGCGGGCGCGATCGCGGCATGTCCGCTCAGGGCCGCGATCACCGGCAGGTGCTCGGCCTGGATCAAGGTGATGCCGCGCTTGCCGCTGCCGCCCTGGTAGCGGTCGCCGGCGAGCCCGCCGCCGGCCGTCGCCTCGACGGTGCAGACTTCCCGCATCGGCACGTCGCGCGCGGGACGCAGGCCGATCCAGCGTACTTCGCCGGCGCGCGGGAAACGCGTCATCAGCGCGTGCATCGCGGTTCCGGGCGGCGGCAGTTCCATCGCGCAATGCTAGCATCGCCGCATGCCGCCAGCGCCCGACGACACCGCGATCCGCGTCGACCACCTGCCCTATGTCGCACGGTTGGAAACGCGGCCGCCCGGGGCGATCGACCTCGTGGTGATCCACTGCACCGAACTGCCCGACCTCGCCACCGCGCGCGCGTACGGAGAGCGCGTGCTCTACCCGTCGTCGGGGACCGGCAACAGCGGCCACTGGTACGTCGACCGCGACGGCAGCGTGGTCGAATACGTGCCCGCGACGCGCGTCGCGCACCACGTGCGCGGCCACAACCCGCATTCGGTCGGCATCGAGCTGGTCAACACCGGACGCTGGCCGCGCTGGCTCGACGCCGACCACCAGGCGATGGACGAGCCCTATCCCGATGCGCAGGTCGACGCCCTGCTCGGGCTGCTGGCGAAACTGCGGCGCGAGCTGCCGTCGCTGCGCCACATCGCCGGCCACGAGGACCTCGATACCGAACGCGTGCCCGCCGGCGACGACCCGTCCGTGCAGGTGGCGCGCAAGCGCGACCCCGGCCCGCTGTTCCCGTGGCCGCGCGTCCTCGCCGGCTGCGGCCTGCGGCGCTTGTTGTAGGCGCAGAACCGTCATTTCGAGCGTCGCGGGAGGCGCTTTGCAACGGCGAAGCCGGTCAATCCAAGCGCTTGAAAAAGCAAGATTTCTCACTGCGTTCGAAATGACAGGTTCGGGGCTTTCAGAGGTTCCCTGAAGGCGCTCCCATGGAATCCGGTCTCGCCGGAACATGCGCGGGATCCGCATGCGGCATCCGTATAATCGCGGCATGCCGACCTGCGCCAGCCCATGACCTCCCCCGTTTCCGAACTGATCGAACTGCTGTCGCTGGAGCGGATCGAGGACAACCTGTTCCGCGGCCAGAGCCGCGACATCGGCACCAAGTACGTGTTCGGCGGGCAGGTGCTGGGCCAGGCGCTGTCGGCGGCGCAGGCGACGATGCCCGAGCCGCGTGCCGCGCATTCGCTGCACGCCTATTTCCTGCGCGCCGGCGACGTCGAGCACCCGATCGTCTACGACGTCGACCGCACCCGCGACGGCGGCACGTTCTCGGTGCGCCGGGTGACCGCGATCCAGCACGGCAAGGTGATCTTCTTCTGCGCGGCCTCGTTCCAGGAAGTCGAGGGCGGCGCCGAACACCAGCCGCCGATGCCGCAGGTGCCCGATCCCGACGACATCCCGCCGGCCGAGCCGATCCCCGCCGACGTGCTGGCGACGCTGCCGACCAAGGTCCAGCGCTGGCTCAACCGCGGCGGGCCGTTCGAGTTCCGCCACGTGCATCCGCGCGACGACCTCAAACCGGCCAAGCAGCCGCCGTTCAACCACGTCTGGTTCCGGCTCGGCGAACGCGTCGGCGACGGGCCGGAGCTGCACCGCGCGCTGCTCGCCTACGCCTCGGACTTCCACCTGCTCGGCACCACCACCTTCCCGCACGGCATCAGCTACTACCAGCCGAACGTGCAGATGGCGTCGCTCGACCACGCACTGTGGTTCCACCGCCCCTTCCGCGCCGACGAATGGCTCCTCTACGCCCAGGACAGCCCTTCAGCCTTCGGCGCGCGCGGCTTCTGCCGGGGTAGCGTCTTTACGCGCGACGGTTTTCTCGTCGCCTCGACCACACAGGAAGGCCTGATGCGCCGGCAGCCGACGGGCTTTGTGGTCAGCTAACGTGCAAATTCCCCGCTTTGCCTGTTTTTTAGGCATTTTCGACTGCCCAAATGACGGTCGATCGGCCGTCGATCCCATATATTTCAATGGGATAGGTCGCTCAATCCAAACTGGCACGCACTTTGAGTCTTAACCAAGGCCTGCTCTGCGCAGGCCTTGGAACGCGCACGTCCGCAGCTTCGTCGGACATGCGCCAAGACGCGAGGTCGAATGGCCATGAAGCTAATCACTGCGATCATCAAACCGTTCAAGCTCGAGGAGGTGCG
>JAFAEU010000282.1 GCA_023423855.1 Pseudomonadota bacterium
GGTGTGGGCAGTGCGCGTTGGACTGCAGGCAACGAGAACGAGTGCGAGCAGGGCGAGCAGCGGCCAGGGGAAGGAGGGGATCAGGCGCATGGGCGTTCCTGCGGTATGCGGCGGGTTGATATGGTGCGTGTCGCGGAATTCCGTTGCCTATGATTTGCCGGTACGAAAGTTGTGGCTTTGGGGGAGCAGGGTTTGCCCCGCCTTCGAGGGCAAGGCTCCATGCAACGGTCGACTTGATTCTCTCTGCGCCGTCAAAAACAAGCTGTCATCCCCGCGAAAGCGGGGATCCATTTTGCTTTGACGAAAAGACACTGGATCCCCGCTTTGCGGGGATGACGGCAAATGGACCGTTGAAGCTGCGTCGTTATTGGGGTAATCGATGTGAAGGGATTGGGAGTTGCGCTGCAGAAGTTGTGGAGGCATCCACGCGAGAAGCAGATCTCTCGCTACGCTCGAGATGACATCATTCGGGGTGATGACCTATATGTTGCCGATTATTCCCGCGGTACACCCAGCACCGCCTCCAGCGCCGGCTTGGGCCTGTGCTCGCGGTCGAACAGCAGGGTGTAGTTGGTGCGGTCCGGGATCGGGTAGCCGTTCTTCCACGACATGCCGTCGTCCACGCCCCACACGGTGACGCGGTCGATGACGTCGCGCTTGCGGTGGAACAGGCGGAACAGTTCCGCGTAGCGCTCGCTGAGCCGCTGCTGCACGTCCGGCGGCAGGCCGTCGCGGTAGGGGTCGAGGAAGCGCTTGAACTCCGGCAGCTGGAACTGCGGGTGCGACATACCGGTGCCGATGATCTGGCCTTCGCGGGTCAGCGGCAGCACGTCGACGTCGAGTTCGGTGATCATCACCTTGACGCCGAGCGCGGCGTAGGCGTCGATCGAGGCCTCGATCTCCTCGATCGGCGGGTAGTTGAGACCCCAGTGGCCCTGCATGCCGATGCCGTCGATGCGGATGCCGGCATCCTGCAGCATCTTCACCATGCGCACGATGCCGGTGCGCTTCTCCGGCCGCCAGGTGTTGAAGTCGTTGTAGTACAGCTCGGTGCCGGGCGCGTACTCGGCGGCGTACTTGAACGCCAGGCGCACCAGTTCGTCGCCGTCGCCGATGCCCTCGACCCATTTTGTGGGCCGGTAGGCGCCGTCCTCGCCGATCACCTCGTTGACCACGTCCCAGGCCTGCACGCGGCCGGCATAGCGGCCGGCCACGGTTTGAATGTAGTCGCGCATGCGCTCGGCCAGCGCCTCGCGGCCCACCGGGCTGCCGTCGCCGCGGAAGAAGAACCAGTCCGGCGTCTGGTTGTGCCAGACCAGGGTGTGGCCGACGATGAACATGCCGTGCTTCTCGCCGAACGCGACGAAGGCGTCGGCGGCGGCGAAGTCCCACCGGCCGGGCTCGGGGTGCAGCACCTCGGCCTTCATCACGTTCTCGGCGGTGATGGCATTGAAGTGCAGCGGCACCAGCGCCTGCGAGCGCGCGTCGCGGCCGGACACGATGTCGTCGTTGACCGCGGTGCCGATCGTGAATGCATCGGCATACGCGCCCTTGAGCGTGCGCGGCGATCGGGTTCCGTCGGCGGCGATGGCGCCGCAGGCGATGGTCAGCGCGGCCAGCAGGAGCAGCGGGCGTGTCGGCTTCATCGTGTCTCTCCTCGTTCGGTTCGCGTCCCGTCGACATGGATCGGGATGCTGGCGCCACGCAGCGATTCCGATTCGACGTGCAGGGTCGCCGTGCCGGACTCGCCCGGGATCGCGCGCACGATGGCGAGCG
This sequence comes from Pseudomonadota bacterium, assembly GCA_023423855.1. Classification (GTDB taxonomy): domain Bacteria; phylum Pseudomonadota; class Gammaproteobacteria; order Xanthomonadales; family Xanthomonadaceae; genus Luteimonas. The sequence continues at coordinate 1,777 of JAFAEU010000282.1, forward strand.
CCAGGCCGCTGAAGGCGTTGCGTTCGGGCGACGGAAACGCGGTGAGGTCGCGTGGATCGCCGTTGTCGGTCGCGACCAGTTCGGCGGGGCCTTCGATGCGGAAGCGCACGCGGCTGTCGGCGTTGCGGATCGCGCGGCCCTCGGCGTCGAGCACGCGCATCGTGACGAACGAGAGGTCGCGGCCGTCGTTGGCGATGCGGTCGCGGTCGGCCTCCAGCGCGAGTCGCGCCGGTGCGCCGGTGGTCACGACGCGGGCGTCCGCCCAGGGCTTGCCGTCGCGGTATGCCTGCACGCGCAGTTCGCCGGGCTGGTACCTCACTTCGTCCCAGCGCAAGCGGTACTCGTATTCGCCCTTTTTCTTCCTGCCTTGCGAGACGCCGTTGACGAACAGCTCGGCCTCGTCGCCGGACGTGAATACGTGCACGGGCGTGACCTGGCCCTCGCGGCCCGGCCAGTTCCAGTGCGGCAGGATGTGCGCCATCGGCAGGTCCGGGCGCCAGCGCGACTGGTACAGCCAGTAGCGGTCCTTCGGGAAGCCGGCGAGGTCGACGATGCCGGTGTACGAGCTGCGCGCGGCGTAGTAGGGCGTCGGCTCGCCGAGGTAGTCGAAGCCGTTCCAGACGAATTCGCCGGCGACGTAGGGGTGGCGGTCGAGCGTGGCGAACACGCGCTCGGCGGAGGAACCGAAGTCCACCGCGTGCAGCTCGTAGCCGCTGACGTGGTGGTTCACCGGGTCGCCGCCGCTGCCGTCGCGGATCGGTGCGCTCGCATGCGGCGTCACCGGGAACAGGTAGATGCCGCGGCTGCTGGCCGCCGAGGCGGTCTCGCTGCCCATGATCACCTTGTCCGGGAAGGCCGCGCGGAACGCCGGGTACGAGGGCGGTGTGCGGATGCGTTCGGTGCCTTCGAACTCGGCTTCCTGGCGGATGCCTTCGCCCTGGTAGTTGAGGTTGACCACGTCGAACGCGGTGGGGAAGGGCATGTCCGCCTTGGCCCAGTTCATCGACGCGGTGGTCGGGCGGGTCGGGTCTTCCTCGCGCACGATCGCCACCAGCCGGCGGCCGATCTCCGCGCCGGCCTCGCCGTCGTACTGCTCGCCGACCTCGTTGCCGACGCTCCACAGGATCACCGAGGGATGGTTGCGGTCGCGGCGCAGCATCGCGCGCAAGTCGGGTTCGTGCCAGTCGGGGAAGACGAGGTGGAAGTCGAGCGGCGTCTTCTTCTTCTCCCAGGAATCGAACACCTCGTCGACGACGAGCAGGCCCATGCGGTCGGTGAGTTCGAGCAGCTGCGGGTCGGGCGGGTTGTGCGCGAGGCGGATCGCATTGACGCCCATGTCGCGCAGGATCTGCAGCTGGCGTTCGGCCGCGCGGACGTTGAACGCGGCGCCGAGTGCGCCCAGGTCGTGATGCTGGTTCACGCCGCGCAGCGGGACATGCTCGCCGTTGACGATGACGCCGCGGTCGGGATCGAAGTCGAGCCGGCGGATGCCGAAGCGGGTTTCGTAGCGGTCGACGACGCCGTCGTCGCGGGTCAGCGTGGTGACGGCGACGTAGCGGTGCGGCTGCTGGTTCGGCGGTGGGCCCCACAGGCGCGGGCGGTCGATGCGCGTGCCGGAGGTGACGGTGGTGGTGCCGCCGGGGACGACCTGCAGGCCGATCGGGTGGATGCGCGCCACTGGTTCGCCGAGGCGCCGGCCGGCTTCGTCGAGCGCGAAGAGCTCGGTCGCCACGCGCACGCGCGCCTCGTGCGCATTGTCGTTGTCGATCGCCACGCGCAGGTGAACCGTCGCAGCGTCGTTCGAGACCTCGGGCGTGGTGACGTAGGTGCCCCATTGCGCGATGTGCACCGGATCGGTGATGGTCAGCCAGACGTCGCGGTACAGGCCGCCGCCGGGATACCAGCGCGCCGATTCCGGTGGATTGTCGAGGCGGATCGCAAGCTGGTTGGGCTTGCCGAACACGACATATGGCGTGAGGTCGAGCCGCCAGCTGTTGTAGCCGTAGGGCCAGCCGCCGACGAGGCGGCCGTTGAGCCAGACGCTGGCGTAGGACATCGCGCCGTCGACGTCGAGGAACACCGAGCGGCCGGCGCTGGTGGCGGGAATGTCGAGCGTGCGCCGATACCAGCCGATGCCCCAGCTCGGCAGCCGGCCCATGCCGCCGTAGGGGCCGTCGGCGATGAAGGGCCCGGCGATGGCCCAGTCGTGCGGCAGGGTGACGGCCTCCCAGGCGCGGTCGTCGAAATCGTGCTTCGCGAACGCGACGTCGACATCGGGTTCGGACTGCGGGCGCGCGTGCCGCTTCGCCGGATCCTTGATCAGCCGGTTTGCGGACGGCAGGATCCAGGGCTTGAGCACCGGGCGGTCCGCGTCGATGCGCACGGCCTCGTCGGGGCGCGCGTCGGCGACCTTGCCGTCGGCGCTTTGCGCGATTTCCGGGCGCACGTCATAGTCGAGCCGGCCATCGATCCCCGGCGGATCGCCGTGGTGGAAGCGCCAGCCGGTGTCGAGG
>JAFAEU010000329.1 GCA_023423855.1 Pseudomonadota bacterium
GTCTGGCAGGGTTTCCCAACCCCCGTCATTCCCGCCTTCGCGGGAATGACGGGTCTGGAGTGCTTCGCCGGTCGTTGGCCGGTCCCAACCCCTCCGCGGTAGTAGAATGCGTCCGTTGCAACCACACGCCGCCGCCATGACCGCCACCCAGCCCCAGCCCACGCAAGCCAACGCGCAGACCCGCTACGAGGTGCGCCGCGATGACCTGCCGCTGAGCTGCCCGCTGCCGTCGATGGGGCTGTGGAATTCGCATCCGCGCGTGTACCTGCCGATCGAGGCCGACGGCGGCGAAGCCGATTGCCCGTACTGCGGCGCGCACTTCGTCCTGGTCGACTGAGGCCGGGGCGGCATCCCCGCGTGCCGCGCCCGCTGACCGTGGTGCAGCTGCTGCCGGCGCTGGACTCCGGCGGCGTCGAACGCTCCACCCTCGAGATCGCCGACGCGCTGGTGCGCGCCGGGCACCGCGCCATCGTCGTCTCGGCCGGCGGACGGCTGCTGCCGCGGCTGCAGGCGAGCGGCGCCGAGCACGTGGAACTCGACATCGGCCGCAAGTCGCTCGCCGTGCTGCGGCACGTGCCGGCGCTGCGCGCGCTGTTCGCGCGCGAAGGCGTCGACATCGTGCACGCGCGCTCGCGGCTGCCGGCCTGGCTGGGCTGGCGCGCGCTGCGCGGGATGCCGGAAGCGGGCCGGCCGCGTTTCGTCACCACCGTGCACGGCCTGAATTCGCCCTCGCGCTACAGCGCGATCATGGCGCGCGGCGAGCGCGTGGTCTGCGTGTCGGAAACGGTGCGCGACTACGTGCTGCGGCATTACCCGCGCACCGAGCCGGAACGGCTGCGGGTGATCCCGCGCGGGATCGATCCGGCCGATTTCCCGCGCGCGCCGATGCCCGATCGCGCTGCGCGCGGGGGCGTCGCCGCGCTGCATCCGGCGCTTGCCGGCGAAGGCCCGCTGCTGCTGATGCCCGGACGCGGGACGCGGCTCAAGGGCCACGGCGATGCCATCGTGCTGCTCGCGGCCCTGCGCGCGGACGGCCTCGACGCGCGGCTGTGGATGCCGGGCGCGGTGCAGGCCGGACGCGAGGCGTACGGGGCCGAACTCGAACGGCTGGCGCGGGAAGCGGGCATCGATGGCGCCGTCGCGATCACGCCGCCGACCGCCGCCATCGCCGGGGCCTATGCCGCCAGCGACCTGGTGCTGCAGCTCTCGCGCAAGCCCGAATCTTTCGGGCGCACGGTGATCGAGGCGCTGTCGGTCGGGCGTCCGGTCGTCGGCTGGGACCACGGCGGCGTCGGCGAACTGCTGCGCGCGCTGCAGCCCGCGGGCGCGGTGGCGCCGTTCGACGCCGGGGCGCTGCATCGGGCGGCGAGGGCGGCGCTCACCCGCCCGCCGTCGCTTCCCGATACCATTCCGTTTACCTTGCAGGCGATGCAGGACGCCACGCTGTCGGTCTATGACGAACTCCGCGACGATCACGCCGCCGCCCGCTACCGCTGACGCCGCGCCCGCCGGCTGGCGCTGGGCGCCGCACTGGGTGCTGGCCTTCGTCGCGCTGTGGCCGGCGCCGGGCTACGCCGAGGGCGTGATGGTGCTGGGCGCGCTGGCCGCGATCGTGTACCTGGTATGGGGGCGCTTCCGCGGCGGCATGCGCCTGCTCAGCGTGCAGGCCTGGGCGCTGACCAGCGTACTGTTCTGCGCCTACTGGCTGCCGCAGCTGGTCTCGTCGATCGATGCGGTCGACCACGGTCGCGCCTTCCGCGAATCGCTGGTCGACCTGCGCTACCTGCCGTTCCTGTGGCTGGCGGCCTCGGCGGTGGCGAATCCGCGCGGCCGGCAGCTCACCTTCGCCGGGCTGGCGGTGATCGTCGGGATCTGGACCATCGATGCGCTGGCCCAGGTCGTCACCGGCACCAGTCCGCTGTTCTGGGGCATCGACGCGATCAAGCAGGCGATCAGCGGGCGGCCGATGTGCACGGCCGAGCAGGCCGCCGGCCTGGATCGGCTGGGCGGCGTGCTCGGGCCGTGCAACCGCAAGCTCGGCGTGGTGCTGGCGAGCCTGTCGCCGTTCGCGCTGTACTACGCCGGGCGCCGCTTCGGCAGCACCGGCTGGATCATTGCGGCGATGCTGGTCGGCACCGTCGTGTTGTTCGCCGGCTCGCGCGCGTCGTGGATCACCTTCGCGCTGGTGCTGCTGTTCAGCGGCTGGACCCTGCTCGGCTGGAAGAAGCTGCTGCTGGTGTTCGCGGCCGGCGCGCTGTCGCTGGTGGCGCTGTCGTTCGTGTCGCCGCAGGTGCAGCAGCGGGTGGTGCTGACCGCGCAGGCGTGGACCGCCGAGGACGCCGCCGGCGTCGATACCGCGCTGTCCGGCCGTGCGCGCATCTGGGGCGCGGCCGCGTGCATGGCGCGCGAACATCCGGTCAACGGCGTCGGCGCGCGCGGGTTCCGCCGCGCCTTCGCCGACTGCGACCCGGAGGCGGGCGAGCTCGCGGCGTGGGGGCAGGGGCCGGCGTTCCACGCGCACCAGATCGTGCTCGAGATCCTCAGTGAAACCGGCGGCATCGGCCTGCTGCTGTGGTTGGCCGGCGCCGCGCTGGCCTGGCGCGCGTGGCGCTTCGCGGACGCACCGGCGCGCGAGCGCGCGCGACCGGCGATGCTGGCGCTCGCGGTCACGGTGTTCCCGCTCAACACCCATCTCGCGTTCTATTCGACGTTCTGGGGTGGACTGACCCTGCTGCTCGCGGCGCTGTATGCGGGCAGCCTGCTGGCGAGTCGTCGCGACTGAGGAGGCGTTGCAGTGCGGGCGGCTCCGCGCGATCGCGCCATCGTTCGTTCCCTCCGATTGTCATCCCGAACGTAGTGAGGGATCTGGCTTCGGGCGGCAGATCCCTCACTACGTTCGGGATGACAATCGGAGAGGGCGCGGGAAGCTGCGCAAGAGTCCCCGGAGGTCAGTAGACCGTCCCGCCATCCGGCTGCCGCTTGAAGCGGCGATGGATCCACAGGTACTGCTCCGGCGCAGCGCGCACCATCGTCTCGATGCCTGCGATCGCGCGGGCGGTGTCGTCGGTGGCATCGCGCGAGGGGAACTCTTCCAGCGCCGGCCATAGCGTCAGCGTATAGCCGCCGTCCGCGCGACGACGATGCTGGTACAGCACCACCGCCGCGCCGGACATGCGCGCCAGCGCGTGGGTCGAGGTCAGGCTGTGCGCGGGATGGCCGAAGAACGGCACGAACACCGCGTCGCCGCGGCTCGGGTCCTGGTCGGGCGCGTACCACAGCAGGCCGCCCTTCTTGAGATGGCGCACGGCGCCGCGCACGTCCTGCTTGGGGAACATCGCCGCGGCGTAGCGCGCGCGGCCGCGGCGC
>JAFAEU010000331.1 GCA_023423855.1 Pseudomonadota bacterium
CGCTCGACGACGATCCGGATCGCGTCCGCATCGCCTTCGTCGGCCGCCCGAACGTGGGCAAGTCGACGCTGTTCAACGCGTTGACGCGCACCCGCGATGCGCTGGTGCACGACGAACCCGGCGTCACCCGCGACCGCCACTACGGCGTGTGCCGGATCGAGGGCCAGCGGCCGTTCGTGATCGTGGATACCGGCGGCATCGCCGGCGACGAGGAGGGACTGGCCGGCGCGACTGCGAAGCAGGCGCGCGCCGCGGCCGAGGAGGCCGACCTGGTCCTGTTCGTGGTCGACGGTCGCGAGGGCGCGTCCTCGCTCGACGACGAGATCCTGCGCTGGCTGCGCAAGACCGCGCGTCCGGTGCTGCTGGTGGTCAACAAGACCGACGGCCTCGACGCCCGCGCCGCGCTGGCCGAGTTCGCGCGCTACGGCTTCGCCGACACCTTCGCGGTGTCGTCCGCGCACCGCCAGGGCATCGACGACCTGTTCGACGCGATCCTCGAGCGCCTGCCCGAGGACGGCGACGCCGAGGCGCTCGACGACGATCCGGATCGCGTCCGCATCGCCTTCGTCGGCCGCCCGAACGTGGGCAAGTCGACCCTGGTCAACCGCATCCTCGGCGAGGAGCGGATGATCGCCTCCGACGTGCCGGGCACCACCCGCGACTCTATCGCGGTCGACCTCGAGCGCGACGGCCGCAAGTACCGCCTGATCGACACCGCCGGCCTGCGCCGCAAGTCGAAGGTGGACGAGGCGGTGGAGAAGTTCTCGATCGTCAAGACGCTGCAGGCGATCGAGCAGTGCCAGGTCGCGGTGATCCTGCTCGACGCCAGCGAGGGCGTGACCGAGCAGGACGCCAGCGTGCTCGGCGCGGTGCTCGACGCCGGCCGCGCGCTGGTGGTCGCGATCAACAAGTGGGACGGCCTGAGCAACTACCAGCGCGAGCAGACCGAGGCGCTGCTGTCGCGCAAGCTCTCCTTCGTGCAATGGGCCGAGGCGGTGCGGATCAGCGCGAAGCATGGTTCGGGCCTGCGCGAGCTGTTCCGCGCGATCCACCGCGCGCACGCCTCGGCGACGAAGCAGTTCAGCACCGCCGAGGTTACCCGCGCGCTGGAAATCGCCTACGAGGCCAGTCCGCCGCCGGTCGTGCGCGGGCACGTCGCCAAGCTGCGCTTCGCCCACCCGGGCGGCGAGAACCCGCCGACCTTCATCGTGCACGGCACGCGCCTGCGCACGCTGTCGGCGACCTACACGCGCTACCTCGAAAACTTCTTCCGCAAGCGCTTCAAGCTGGTCGGCACGCCGGTGCGCTTCGTGTTCAAGGAAGGGGACAATCCCTACAAGGACAAGAAGAACGTGCTGAGCGAGCGCCAAGTCGCGAAGAAGAAGCGGCTGATCCGGCACGTCAAGCGCAAGGGATGACAGTGGGTGGTTGGTGGTTGATGGCTATCCAGGCAGCGTCGGCTACCCACTACGAATCGCCAACCACAAACCTCCATGCCCCATCCAGCCCCCGGCATCGCATCCGACGACCTCACCCTCGGCATCCTCGCCGGCGGGCGCGCCACGCGCCTGGGCGGGCGCGACAAGGCCTGGCTGGCGCGCGGCGGCGTGCCGCAGGTGCAGCGCATCGCCACCCGTTTCGGCGTCGAGACGGGCGCCGTGCTGGTCAGCGCCAATCGCGAACTGCCGCGCTATGCAGGTCTCGGCCTCACCGTCGTCCCGGACCGGATCGCCGACGCCGGGCCGCTCTCCGGCCTCGACGCGCTGGCCGCCGCCTGCCGCACGCCGTGGCTGTTCACCCTGCCGGTCGACGTGGTCGACGCGAACGACTGCGTCCTGCGCACGCTGGTGACGCAGCGCTCGGACCAGGGCGCATCGGCGCAGGACGACGACGGCCCGCAGCCGCTGGTGGCGCTGTGGCGGGTCGACGCGCTGCGCGAGGCCGTCGCCGCCGCACTCGCCGCGAACGCATTCGCGGTGCACGCGCTGCAGGTGCGGCTCGGCATGCGCGCGGTGCGCTTCGAGGGGGTACGCTTCGGCAACCTCAACACGCCGGAAGACCTTGTGGCCGCCGGCATCGATACGCACTGAAGCCATGCACACCGACGCCTTCCCGACACGCATCGCCTACGCACAAGCCCGCGACATCCTCGCGCGCGTGGCGAGCGAACGCCGGATGCCCGTCGAGCACCTCGCGCTTGCGCGCGCCCACGGCCGCGTGCTGGCCGGCGAGACAGTCGCGCACATGCCGATGCCGGCCTTCGACAACTCGGCGATGGACGGTTTCGCCCTGCGCCACGCCGATCTCGCCGCCGATGGCGAAACCATGCTCGTGCTGCGCGGCGAGCAGTTCGCGGGCGGCGCGATCGCACCGCCGATGAATCCCGGCGAATGCGTGCGCATCACCACCGGCGCGCCCCTGCCGGAGGGCGCCGATACCGTGGTGATGAAGGAGGACGCCGCGCTCGAAGGCGACCGCGTGCGCATCCTCCACGCACCCTCGGCCGGCCGGCACGTGCGCCGACGCGGCGAGGACGTGGGCGAGGGCGACCTGCTGGCCGCCGCCGGCGACGCGCTGTCGCCGGCGCGCATCGCCCTGCTCGCCTCGCAGGGCATCGCCGGCGTCGACCTGGCGCGACGCCCGACGGTGGCGGTGTTCTCGACCGGCGACGAACTGGTCGAGCCCGGCCTGCCGCTGGCGCACGGGCAGATCTACAACTCCAACCGCGAACTGCTGATGGGCCTGCTGCGCGCGGACGGCCTCGAACCGGTCGCGTGGCCGACGCTGCCCGACGATCCGGCCGCGATCGAATCGGCGCTGCGCCACGCCGGCGAAGCCTTCGATCTGATCCTGACCTGCGGCGGCGTGTCGGCGGGCGAGAAGGACCACCTGCCGGCGCTGCTGCAGCGGCGCGGCCGGGTGCATTTCTGGAAGGTGCGGATGCGGCCCGGCATGCCGGCGCTGTTCGCCGATGGCGGGACGCTGGGGCCGGCGCTGTTCCTGTGCCTGCCCGGCAATCCTGTCTCGGTGCTGGCGACCTACCTGGCGCTGGCGCGGCCGCTGCTGGATGGCCTGCAGGGCAAGGCGGTGCGCAAGGCCTGGCGCGCGCGGCTGTCGGCGCCCTGGCGCAAGGCGCACGAGCGGCTCGAGTTCCTGCGCGGCCGGCTGGCCAGCGACGATGACGGCATGCTCCATGTCGAACCCGATCCCGCCGACGGTTCGCACCGGATGCGGGCGGCGGCCGATGCCGACGCGCTGATCGTGCTGGAGGAAGGGGCGCGGGACTATCCGGCGGGCAGCGTGGTCGAGGTGGTGCCGTACTGAAGCGGCAACCCGATGCCGGCAGTGCCAGCCGACGCGATGTCAAACAGGTGTCATCCCGAGCATAGCGAGGGATGACAGGGCCGAAGCCCGGAAGGAAGGAAATCCGACCCGTCCGATGCAGCCACGATCCGTCCGCCCGGCCCAAGCGGCCATCCATCCGGACCGATTCACCCCTGCCGCCACCGTCGGCGCGATAATCCGCGCATGGCGAAGGAGATCACCCCGCGGGAAGCGAGCTTCCGGATCGAGCAGGGCGCGCTGCTGGTCGACGTGCGCGAGGAGCACGAGCGCGAGCTGGGCATGGCGCAGGGCGCGATCGGCGTCGCCCGCGCCGAGCTGGAGGCCGCGCCGCACCGCTTCATCCCCGAACGCGACACCGACGTCCTGCTGATCTGCCAGAGCGGCGGCCGTTCGATGCTGGCCGCGGAGCAACTGCAGCGGCAGGGATACCCGCGCGTCACCTCGGTGCGCGGCGGCACGGTGATGTGGCAGGCGGAGGGATTCCCGCTCACCCGTCCAGAGGGCAAGGTCGACGAGGATTTCCACGAGCGTTATTCGCGCCACCTGCGGCTGCCCGAGATCGGTGCCCGTGGGCAGCGCCGGCTGGAAACGGCGAGCGTGGTGGTCATCGGCGCGGGTGGGCT
>JAFAEU010000399.1 GCA_023423855.1 Pseudomonadota bacterium
GCATGCCTGCACTTGTCGTCATTCCTGCATCCATCGCCATTCCCGCACCCGCCGTCATTCCTGCGAAAGCAGGAATCCATCTTGATCTTGCCCCTCTCGTTTCGGGGAGGAAATCAAAATGGATGACCAGCGCTTCGCGCTGTTGTACGGCGCTTCCGGCTTGCGCCGGGATGACGATGGAGGGACGTTCCGCGATTCCGCGGCTCATGCGGCCTCCTTCCGCCCGTCGCCGCAGCCGCCGCCGGCGTGCGTCTCCTGCAGCAGGAATTTCTGCATGTCCCAGGCGCCGGTGGGACAGCGCTCGGCGCAAAGGCCGCAGTGCAGGCAGACGTCCTCGTCCTTGTCCATCACCCGCGTTGTCTTCAGTGGTTCGGAGACGTACAGCGGTTGCCCGGCGTTGAGTGCCGGCGCAGTCAGCCGGGTGCGCAGTTCGGCCTCGTCGCCGTTGGCGGTGAAGCTGATGCAGTCGGTGGGGCAGATGTCGACGCAGGCGTCGCATTCGATGCACTTGTCGCGGCTGAAGACCGTCTGCATGTCGCAGTTGAGGCAGCGCTGGGCCTCCTTCCACGCAGTCGCGGCGTCGAAGCCCAGCTCGACCTCGACGTCCATGCTGTCGAGCTTCTTCGCCGCCTCCGACCACGGCACCGCGAAGCGCTCGTCGGGCGAGACCGCATTGTCGTAGCGCCACTCGTGGATGCCCATCTTCTGCGACTCCAGGGTGACGCCGGGCGCGGGGCGGTCCTTCGGATCATCACCTTCGAGCAGGCGGTCGATCGAGATCGCCGCGGCGTGGCCGTGCGCCACCGCCCAGATGATGTTCTTCGGGCCGAAGGCGGCGTCGCCGCCGAACAGTACGCGCGGCAACGTCGACTGGTGGGTGGCCTTGTCGACCACCGGCATGCCCCACTCGTCGAAGTCGATGCCGAGGTCGCGCTCGATCCAGGGGAAGGCGTTCTCCTGGCCGACCGCGATCAGCACCTCGTCGCAGGGAATCACCTCGTCGGGCTCGCCGGTCGGCACCAGCCTGCGGCGCCCGCGTTCGTCGTACTCGGCGCGCACGCGCTCGAAGCACATCCCGGTCAGCCGCCCGCTGGCGTGCTCGAAGGCCTTGGGCACGCGGAAGTCGAGGATCGGGATGCCCTCGTGCATCGCGTCCTCCTTCTCCCAGGGGCTGGCCTTCATCTCGTCGAAGCCCGAGCGCACGACGACCTTGACGTCCTCGCCGCCGAGGCGCCGCGCCGAGCGGCAGCAGTCCATCGCGGTGTTGCCGCCGCCCAGCACCAGCACGCGGCGACCGACGCGGGTGACGTGGCCGAAGTAGACGTTGGCCAGCCAGTCGAGGCCGACGTGGATGCTGGCCGCGCATTCTTTTCGGCCCGGCAGGTCGAGGTCGCGCCCGCGCGGCGCGCCGCTGCCGACGAAGACCGCGTCGTAGCCCTGCGCCAGCAGGTCCTTCATCGAATCGATGCGGGTGTCGCCGATGAACGCCACGCCCATGTCGAGGATGTAGCCGGTCTCCTCGTCGATCACCTCCTCGGGCAACCGGAAGCGCGGCACCTGGGTGCGCATGAAGCCGCCGGCCTTGGGGTCGGCCTCGAACACCGTGACCGCATAGCCCAGCGGCGCGAGATCGCGGGCCACGGTCAGCGACGACGGTCCGGCGCCGACGCAGGCGACGCGGCGGCCGTTGCGCTGCGCCGGCGGCTTCGGCATCCGCGCGCCGACGTCGCCCTTGTGGTCGGCGGCGACGCGCTTGAGCCGGCAGATCGCCACCGGCTCGGGCTTGTCGCGCATCGACGGCGGGCCGTTGTTCTCCTCCACCCGGCCGCGGCGGCAGGCGGGCTCGCAGGGCCGGTCGCAGGTGCGGCCGAGGATCCCGGGGAAGACGTTGCTGCGCCAGTTCACCATGTAGGCGTCGGCATGGCGGCCGGCGGCGATCAGGCGGATGTATTCGGGAACCGGGGTGTGCGCGGGACAGGCCCACTGGCAGTCGACGACCTTGTGGAAGGTGTCGGGATTGCGGATGTCGGTCGGCTTCACAGCGTCCCCTGTGGCTGGCTGGCCGGTCGCGCCGGCGGTCGCTCGCGGGGCCGAGCATAGGACGAATTCCGTGCATCGTCACAATCGGGCCGGCGCAGGGCGCCGGAACCGGCCGCCCATCCCTCGTCCGTGCCCGTGTCCTCGTCCCTGCCCGCACCCGTGAACATGTCATTTCGACCGCAGGGAGAAATCTCCCCTTCGGCACGCGGGAAGCAGATTTCTCCCTGTGGTCGAAATGACAGGCACCATCTCCCGATGCCGTTCTCCGCGCGCCGCTGCGCCGCGATGAAATGATGGTTGCCGATGCAACCCGCGCCGACGCTTGACGCGCCGCACCATCGTCCGGTATTCATGGCCGCCCATGTCGAACGTCCGCGCCATTGCCGCCTTCCGCATCGATGCACCGCGCGTGCAGACGGTTGCGATTGCGACGATTACCACCACCACCGGCACCATTCGTGCCGGGGTGCGGACGCGCGTGCAGGACTGATCGAACACGCCGCTCCGCACCCGATCCGGGTGCGGGCCGCACGGCCTCCCACCTCGACCGGACGCGGAGCCCCAACCGGAGCTTCCCCAACATGTCGTCCGCGCCATCCCAGGTCCTCGGTGACGCCGTTTCCTCCGCCGCCACGTCCGTGCTCGCGGCGATCACCCCGGCCGGCTCCACCCGCGTGCACAAGTTCGGCGGCAGCAGCGTCGCCGACGCCGCGCGCATCCGGGCGCTGGCGCCGCTGGTCGACGACGGCGCGCAGGTGCGCGCGGTCGTGGTCTCGGCGATGGCCGGCACCACCAACGCGCTGGTGGCGATGGCCGAACAGGCCGCGGCCGGGCAGGACTGGAGCGCGGACTGGAAC
>JAFAEU010000416.1 GCA_023423855.1 Pseudomonadota bacterium
GCGCTGCGGGCCGGCGCGAGCGGCAACGTGGTCCTGCGCATCGAGGTCGGCCCCGACGGCAGGCCCGGCGCGGTCGAAGTGGTCACCGGCAGCCGCAACCGCGAGCTCGATCGCGCCGCGGTCCGCGCAGTCCGGCGCTGGCGCTTCCAGCCGGCGATGCGTGACGGCGTTGCGGTGCCGGCCTCCGTTCAGCAGACCATCAGTTTCGACGCGCCCCGCTGAAGGGCGCTCACCTTGCGTTGACGGATCGGCGACGCCGCCTGCACGGGGCTCGTGAAACGTTCGTGTCGTCACCCAGAACGGAGGGCAACACGATGTCCGACCCGATGCATCCATCCGAACGCGATCCCCGACCCTTGCCTGCGCAGGAAGCTGCGCCACGCCGCGGCGGCGCCAGCGCGCTGCTGTGGATCCTCCTGCTGCTGGCGATCATCGCCATCGCCTGGTATTTCCTCGGCAGGCAGGACGCCACGCAGATGCCGCCGGAGGCCGCCACGCCGATCGGCGAGACCACGGCTGTTCCCTCCGACTCGCCGGTCTCGACCGCACCCGCCCCACGCGAGTCCACGCGGCCGGCCGCCCCCGTCAACCGCGAAGCGCGCGCCCTGAACCAGCCCGCGCCCGAATACCCGGCCGCGGCGCAGCGCTCCGGCGTGGAAGGCACCGCCATCGTCCGCGTGGACCTGGATGCGAACGGCAGCCCCGTCGACGTCGAACTCGCGCAGAGCAGCCGCTCGCGCGACCTCGATCGCGCCGCGCTGAGCGTGGTCCGCGGCTGGACCTTCGAGCCGGCCATCCGCGACGGCAAGCCGGTCGCGTCCAGCGTGCAGGTGCCGGTGGACTTCCGGCTGGAGAGGCAGTAGGTCATCGAACTGCAGTTCGGCCGCATGGCCTGATGCAGGGGCGCGGGGCGGAAGGATCCGTCCCGCGCTTTTTTTGGTTCCTCTCACAAGCAGGGGGAACAACCTGGAGCAAAGCCTGTCATTTCGACCGCAGGGAGAAGTCTTCTTTCCGCGCGCTGGAGACGAGATTTCTCACTGCGGTCGAAATGACAGTTTTCTGGCATTCCTCTCCAGATCGCAGGGGCATGGCTTCGCTGGTCCGTTCGCAGTTGCACATGCCGGGTCGCCTCGGTGTCCCCTCGTTCGGGCGAAGAGCCGCATTCTTTCCGTTCTTCGACGCAACTGGCCCCACCCCGGCCCGCCCGGCCCGGCGCAGCGCGCCGGTCGTTCGGATGATCCGCTCGGCAATGCCGCGCAGGCAGATCATCCTCACCCCCGCAGGCGGGGAAGGAGCAACAGGCATTCAGCCCTCGCGCAGGCCGAACCCCGCCTGTCGCGCCAGCGCGTCGAATCCGGGGAACGAGGTGGCGACGTTGGCGATGTCGCCGATCCGTACCTCGCCATCGGACAGCTGTGCGGCCACGGCGAACGACATCGCGATGCGGTGGTCGCCATGGCTGTCGATGCTGCCGCCGCGCAGTTGGCTGTCGCCGTGGATCGTGGCGCCGTCCGGCGTCTCGTCCACGCGCGCACCGAGCGCGCGCAGGCCGGTGGCCATGGTCGCGATGCGGTCGGACTCCTTGACCCGCAGTTCGGCCGCGCCGCGCACCGTGGTTGCGCCCTGCGCGCAGGCCGCGGCGACGAACAGCACCGGGAACTCGTCGATCATGTCGGCCACGTGCGCCACCGGCACCTCGATGCCGCGCAGCGGCGCATGGCGCACGCGCAGGTCGCTGACCGGTTCGCCGCCCTGCTCGCCGGCCGGTGTTTCGTCGATGTCGGCGCCCATCAGGCGCAGCACGTGCAGCAGGCCGGTGCGGCGCGGGTTCATGCCGACACGCTGCAGCCGCACGTCCGATCCCGGCACCAGCGTCGCGGCCACGATGAAGAAGGCCGCCGACGAAAAATCCGCCGGCACCGCGATGTCGCGCGCGAGCAGCCGGTGTCCGCCCTCGAGCCGCGCGAAACCGGGCGAGAACTCGATCGACCAGCCCAGCGCCTGCAGCATGCGCTCGGTGTAGTCGCGGGTCGGATGCGGTTCGCGCACGGTAGTGGTGCCGCGCGCGTAGAGGCCGGCGAGCAGCAGCGCGGACTTGACCTGCGCGCTGGCGACCTCGGTTTCGATGTCGATGCCCTGCAGCGCACTGCCGCCGTGGATGCGCAGCGGCGGCACCCCGCCCTCGCCGGTGTCGATGCGCGCGCCCATGCGCGCCAGTGGCGCGGTGACGCGGCGCATCGGCCGCTTCGACAGCGAGGCGTCGCCGACCAGGGTGGTGTCGAACGACTGCCCCGCCAGCAGGCCGGCGAGCAGGCGCATGCCGGTGCCGGCGTTACCGCAGTCGAGCGGGCCGTCGGGCGCGCGCAGGCCGTCGATGCCGACGCCGTGGATGATGCGGCTGCCCGCCTTCGGCGCTTCAATGCGCACGCCCATGCGGCGGAAGATCGCCTCGGTCGCGCGCGCGTCCTCGCCCTCGAGGAATCCCTCGACGTTCGACACGCCATCGGCGAGCGAAGCCAGCATGATCGCGCGGTGCGAGACCGACTTGTCGCCGGGCACCGCCAGTTCGCCGCGCAGCGGCGCGCCCTTCGATGCGATCCAGTCGATGGTCTTGCCGCTGCTCATTGCGATTCCCCGTTCGATGCTTCGATCATGCTGTCCGTGCCGGAGCCGCTCCCGCAGGAGACGGCCCGACCAACCACTCAGGGCACGGCAACCGGGTACGAACCCAGCACGTGCACGTCGCCGGCGAAGTCGTCGATCTCGGCCAGCGCATCCTTCAGCGGCGATTCGTCGACGTGGCCCTCCACGTCGATGAAGAACGCGTACTGCCACAGCGCGCCGTGCGCCGGCCGCGATTCGATCCGGTTCATGCTGATGTTGCGCCGGGCCAGCGGCTCGAGGATGCGGTAGAGCGCGCCGGGCTGGTCGCGGATCGAGACCATCAGCGAGGTGCGGTC
>JAFAEU010000428.1 GCA_023423855.1 Pseudomonadota bacterium
CTCGCCCTTCGTCGGCCGTATCCTCGACTGGCACCTGGCCAACGGCATGGACAAGCCGGCCACGCCGCAGGACGACCCGGGCGTGCAATCGGTCACCGGCATCTGGCACTACTACAAGCGCCACGGCTACGACACCGTGGTGATGGGCGCGAGCTTCCGCAACACCGGACAAGTGCTGGCGCTGGCCGGCTGCGACCGGCTGACCATCTCGCCCGACCTGCTGGCCGCGCTGGAAGCTTCCGACGCGCCGGTCGAACGCGCCCTGGCCGACGGCGGCGAACGCGCCGCGAAGCCGGCCGCGCTCGACGAGGCCGGCTTCCGCTGGCAGCGCAACGAGGACGCGATGGCGACCGAGAAGCTCGCCCAGGGCATCCGCAATTTCGCCGCCGACCAGCGCAAGCTGGAGGCGCTGCTGGCGGCGAAAGTGGGTTGAACGGAAACCCTCCGCCCGTCATTCCCGCGAAAGCGGGAATCCATTTTGACTTTGCCTTCCCGGCAAGAAGCAAAGAAGACGAAAGCACATGGATTCCCGCGTTCGCGGGAATGACGACCTTGGGGGCCCGACGATCCCGGCTCGAATGAACGGACCTTCGACGCCATTCCGGGATAATGCCGGCATGACCAGTCCATTGCCCCACGTCGTCATTGTCGGCGGCGGCTTCGCCGGCCTCTGGGCCACGCGCGCACTGGCTTCCGCGCCGCTGCGCATCACCCTGCTCGACCGCGGCAACCACCACCTGTTCCAGCCGCTGCTGTACCAGGTGGCGACCGCCGGACTGTCCGCGCCCGACATCGCCGCACCGCTGCGCCACATCCTGCGCCAGCAGAAGAACGTCGAGGTGCGCATGGCGGCGGTGGCGCGCATCGACGCCGCCGGCAAGCGCGTCGAACTCGACGACGGCGGCACGATCGCCTTCGATTTCCTGCTGCTCGCCAGCGGCGCCACCCACGCCTACTTCGGCAACGACCACTGGGCCGCTCACGCGCCGGGGTTGAAGACGCTCGACGACGCGCTCGACCTGCGCCGCAAGCTGCTGCTCGCGTTCGAGCGCGCCGAGGCCGCAAGCGATCCCTCCGAACGCGAGGCCTGGCTCAGCTTCGCCGTCGTCGGCGGCGGCCCGACCGGCGTCGAACTCGCCGGCACGCTAGCCGAGATCGCGCGGCATACGCTCAAGGACGAATTCCGCAACATCGATCCGGCGCAGGCGCGCGTGCGCCTGGTCGAAGCCGGGCCGCGCGTGCTGTCCTCGTTCCCCGAGGATCTGTCGGAGAAGGCGCGGCGGCAGCTGGAGAAACTCGGCGTCGAAGTGGCCACCGGCACGCCGGTCGCCGACATCACCGCCGACGGCTACCGCCTCGGCGACAGCTTCGTGCCCGCGAAGACCGTGGTCTGGGCCGCGGGCGTCGCGGCCTCGCCCCTGGGCCGCACGCTCGGCGTCGAACTCGACCGCGCCGGCCGCGTGCCGGTGCTGCCCGACCTCACCGTGCCCGGCCATCCCGACATCTTCGTCGCCGGCGACCTCGCCTCGCTGCAGCAGGACGGACGGCCCGTCCCCGGCGTCGCACCCGCGGCCAAGCAGATGGGCCGGCACGTGGCGCAGTCGATCCGCGCGCGGCTGGCGGGTCGGCCGACGACGCCATTCGTCTACAGGGACTACGGCAACCTCGCCACGATCGGCCGCATGGCCGCGGTGGTCGATTTCGGTCGCCTGAAACTGTCGGGCCTGCTGGCGTGGTGGTTCTGGCTCACCGCGCACGTGTTCTTCCTGATCGGATTTCGCAACCGCCTGGTGGTGCTGCTCAACTGGTTCTGGGCGTACTGGAGCTACCAGCGCGCGGCGCGGATCATCCTCGGCGACGACGATCGTTCCGATACAAAGTAACGAACGCAACCGCGCATCGCGCGAACCCGGCGCACTGCAGTTCGGATAGGATGGCGCGTCCCCCGGAACGCCCCCGCGCATGATCGACATCCCGACGCAGAACTGGTTGATCGCCCTCCTCGTGACCACGGGCGCGGGACTCGCCACCGGCTTCGGCAGCCTGCTGGTGTTCGCGTCGAAGAAACCCAATGCGCGCCTGCTCGCATTCGGCCTCGCCTTCGCCGGCGGCGCGATGGTCTACGTGTCGCTGGCCGAGATCCTCAACAAGTCGATCGCGTCGTTCACGCTGGCCTACGGCGACAAGCTCGGCTTCACCTGGGGCACGCTGTCGTTCCTCGGCGGCGTGCTGCTGATCGTGCTGATCGACCGCCTGATCCCGAACCCGCACCAGCGGCTCGAAGTGGACGACCCGTATTTCCGCGAACACAACCGCGACTACATCAAGCGCGTCGGCCTGCTGACCGCGCTCGCGATCACCGCGCACAACTTCCCCGAAGGGCTGGCGACGTTCTTCGCCACCCTCGGCAACCCCGGCGTCGGCATGCCGCTGGCGTTCGCGATCGCGATCCACAACGTGCCCGAAGGCATCGCGATCGCGGTGCCGGTGTACTTCGCCACCAACAACAAGGCCTACGCGTTCATCGCCTGCCTGCTGTCGGGCCTGGCCGAACCGGTCGGCGCGATCATCGGCTACGTGCTGCTGCGCCCGTTCCTGTCGGAGGCGGTGTTCGGCGCCGTGTTCGGCGTCATCGCCGGCGTGATGGTGTTCCTCGCCCTGGACGAGCTGCTGCCGGCGGCCAAGCGCTACGCGAAAGGCCACGAGACCGTCTACGGCCTCGTCACCGGCATGGGCGCGCTGGCGATCAGCCTGGTGCTGTTCAAATGGTAGGGATGGCAAGGGTGCCATCAGGCGCGATCCCATCCGTCGTCATTCCATTCAATAGTCGTCATCCCTCAATAGTCGTCATCCCGGCGAAAGCCGGGATCCAATTTGACTTTATCGTTCAACGGCAACAGCAGAATGGATCCCGGCTTTCG
>JAFAEU010000396.1 GCA_023423855.1 Pseudomonadota bacterium
GGCCGCTGCGTGCGTCCGGCGCGATGTGCCGTATACTGCCCCCTAGTATCAGGTTCCGCGGACGCCGCCGATGCCGCACTCGCCCGAAGAAAAGAAGAAGGCCCTCGCCCGCGTGCGCCGCATCCGCGGCCAGCTCGACGCGCTCGAGCGCGCGCTGGAGGCCGGCGCCGACTGCGCGCCGGTGCTGCAGCAGCTCGCGGCGGTGCGCGGCGCGGTCAACGGGCTGATGTCGGGGGTGCTGGAAAGCCACCTGCGCGAGAGCCTCGCGCCGCCGGCCGATTCACCGACGCAGGGCGAGGCCGGCATCGATGCCGCGGTCGCGCTGGTGCGTTCCTATCTCAGGTAGGCGCGGCGGACGCCGCTCCTGCGCAGACAACAGCCAGAGGAGACACCCCATGAAATCCCGTGCCGCCGTCGCCTTCGCCGCGGGCGAACCGCTGAAGATCGTCGAGATCGACGTCGCCCCGCCCAAGGCCGGCGAGGTGCTGGTCAGGATCACCCACACCGGCGTCTGCCACACCGACGCGTTCACGCTCTCGGGCGACGATCCCGAGGGCCTGTTCCCGGTGGTGCTCGGCCACGAGGGCGCTGGCATCGTGGTCGAGGTGGGCGAGGGCGTGACCAGCGTTGCGCCCGGCGATCACGTGATTCCGCTCTACACCGCCGAGTGCGGCGAGTGCCTGTTCTGCAAGAGCGGCAAGACCAACCTGTGCACCTCGGTGCGCGCCACCCAGGGCAAGGGCGTGATGCCCGACGGCACCTCGCGCTTTTCCTACGAAGGCAAGCCGCTGTACCACTACATGGGCTGCTCGACCTTCAGCGAGTACACCGTGGTCGCGGAAGTTTCGCTGGCCAAGGTCAATCCGGAGGCGAACCCTGAACACGTCTGCCTGCTTGGCTGCGGCGTCACCACCGGCATTGGCGCCGTGCACAACACGGCGAAGGTGCAGCCGGGCGATTCGGTGGCGGTGTTCGGCCTCGGCGGGATTGGCCTGGCCGTGATCCAGGGCGCGCGCCAGGCGAAGGCCGGGCGGATCATCGCGGTCGACACCAATCCGGCGAAGTTCGAGATGGCGAAACGGTTCGGCGCGACCGACTGCGTGAACCCGAAGGATTTCGAGCAGCCGATCCAGCAGGTGATCGTGGAGATGACCGGCTGGGGCGTGGACCATTCCTTCGAATGCATCGGCAACGTCAACGTGATGCGCGCGGCGCTGGAGTGCGCGCACCGCGGCTGGGGGCAAAGCGTGATCATCGGCGTGGCGGGCGCGGGGCAGGAGATCTCGACGCGGCCGTTCCAGCTGGTGACCGGCCGCAAGTGGATGGGCACCGCCTTCGGCGGCGTGAAGGGCCGCTCGCAGCTGCCGGGCATGGTCGAGGATGCGATGAAGGGCGAGATCGAGCTGGCGCCGTTCGTGACGCATACGATGGCGCTGGACGGCATCAACGAGGCGTTCGAGCTGATGCACGAGGGCAAGTCGATCCGAAGCGTCGTGCACTATTGAGCTGTTCGTCATCCCGGCGAAAGCCGGGATCCATTTCCCGGTCGACAAGAATCAAGATGGATCCCGGTTTTCGCCGGGATGACGGTAGAGGAGGAACCGGACACATGGAACGCATCGAACACCACGCCAGCTTCGGCGGCTGGCAGGACGTCTACCGCCACGAATCCTCGACGCTCGGCTGCGCGATGAACTTCGCCGTCTACCTCCCGCCGCAGGCGGCTCGGGCCGGTGCGCGGCTGCCGGTGCTGTACTGGCTGTCGGGCCTGACCTGCACCGAGCAGAACTTCATCACCAAGGCCGGCGCGCAGCGCCATGCGGCCGAGCACGGCATCGTCGTCGTCGCGCCCGACACCAGCCCGCGCGGCGACGAGGTGCCCGACGCCGAAGGCTACGACCTCGGCAAGGGCGCCGGCTTCTACGTCAACGCGACCGAATCGCCGTGGGTGCACCGCTACCGCATGTACGACTACGTGGTCGACGAACTGCCGGCGCTGGTCGAGGCGCACTTCCCGGTCTCGGACGCGCGCGCGGTCAGCGGTCATTCGATGGGCGGGCACGGCGCGCTCACCGTCGCGCTGCGCAACCCGGGCCGCTACCGCAGCGTGTCGGCGTTCTCGCCCATCGTCGCGCCCAGCCAGGTGCCGTGGGGCGAGAAGGCGTTCGCGGCTTATCTCGGCCCGGACCGCGAGGCGTGGAAGGCCTGGGATGCGACCGAACTGGTGAAGTCGGCGCCGGAAAAGCTTCCGCTGCTGATCGATCAGGGTGCCGACGACGAGTTCCTCGACCTGCAGCTGCGCCCGCAGCTGCTGCAGGCGGCCGCGGAAGCGGTCGGCCACCCGCTGACCCTGCATCTGCGGCCGGGCTACGACCACAGCTACTACTTCATCGCCAGCTTCATCGACGAGCACATCGCCCACCACGCCAAGGCGCTTCTGGCGTAGGGCTTCCAGCGCGCGACATAACCCAAAGCCGTCGTCCCCGCGCAGGCATCGCGCGCGAGCCCGCTCCGCGGCTCAGCGCAGCGCGTGGTCGGTGAAGGCGAAGCGCCCGTCGCGCAGTTCGGTCGCGCCGCGCGACAGCGCCAGCGGCGCGTCGAACATCGGCCCGGCGCGGACGCAGGTATGGAATTCGCCGTTCTCGCCGCAGGGGTCGACGCCGCCGGGCAGCGCGTCGAGCAGCGCGTGGTCGAAGGCGCGGCCGGCGAAGCCGGCGTCGAGCTGCCGGGTGTCCACGCAGCACAGGTCTGCGCGCAGGCCGCCGTCGATCATCTCCCGCGCCAGCGCGGCGGTGTCGCGTCCGAACAGCGGCGTGAGCAGCTGCCAGCCGATGCGCGCCAGGCGCTGCTCGCGATACGCGCGGATGTCCTCGAGCAGGAGGTCGCCGAAGGCGGCCGTGCGCAGCCGCGGCCAGCACGCGGCGGCCCGCGCCAGCGCATCGGCCATCGCCTGCTCGTAGTCGGCGTTCGCGCACTGCGCCGGGATTTCCGCTTCCAGCAGCGGCAGCCCGGCCGCGGCTGCCTGTGCGCGCAGCACCTCGCGGCGGATGCCCTGCATCGAGGCGCGGTCGTACTCGCGGGTGATCGTGCTCAGCAGGCCGACGACTTCGACATCATCGCGCCGGCGCAGCAGGTGCAGCGCCCAGGCCGCGTCCTTGCCCCCGCTCCACGACAGCAGCACGGGCGTGGCCACGGAGTGCGTGGGTTCAGGCGCCGCGGACGTCGCGCAGTTCCCAGGCGCTGCCGGCGAGCAGGCGCATGCGCTGCTTGAACACGGTGCCCGGGAGCGAGGTGTGCACGATCAGGTCGACGTGCAGGTCGTGCGGTTCGCCCTGCACGGTGGCGGCGGCGTCGGTGGCGCCGAGGGCGGGGTCGACCGCGTCCGGGTCCTCCTGCGTCGCGCGCCAGCGCTGGAACAGCGCGTCGGTTCGCAGGGCGTGCTGCAGTTCCTCTGCCAGTCCCTCCGCCCCCTGCGAGCGGAACGCGAACTCGCCCGCGGCGCGGGCCTTCTGCGGATCGGGCAGGCTGATGTGGTAGCGGATCGTCATGTCGTTGCTCGTCGGCGTGTCGGGCTCAGAACTGCGGCTGGTGCGGCGGCGCGGCGAAGCCGATGCCGAGCGCGCCCTTGCCGACGTTGACCATCGCGGTCAGGCTCATCACCGACTCGTACACCGCCACGCCCTGCTCGTCGCAGGCGCCGCGCAGCGCGTCGTAGCCGGGCAGGGCGCGCATCTCGGCCAGGTCGCCGCCGTAGCTCAGCACCACCGTCGGCGTCAGCAGGCCCTCGCGTACCTTCTTCGCCGTGAACTCGAACAGTTTCTGCGAGGCCAGCTCGAAGCCGCGCAGCTTGGCGACCGGTTCGGTCACGCCGTTGTGCGCGCGCAGCACCGGCTTGATGTCGAGCGCGGTGCCCAGTGCCGCGCCGATCAGGCCCACGCTGCGGTCGCCCTTGGTGCGGGCGCGGTTGCGCAGGTAGTACAGGTCGCGCGGGATCATGTAGCCGTAGGTGTTGCGCGCCAGCTGGTCCAGGCGCAGGCGCATGGCCGGGGGCGTGGCGCCCTCGTCGCGCAGCCGCACCGCCTCCACCGCGGACACGCCCTGGCCGGAGAACAGGTTGAGCGTGTCGAGCACCCGCAGCGCGAACGGCGAGTTGTGGCCCGCGGCCTGGCGGATGGGCTTGTACTCGTTGAGGATCGCGTAGCTGGCCTGCAGCGCGTTGTCGTGGATCTGGCTGCGCTGCTTGGAAATCGTCAGGCAGAACACGTGGTCATAGGCCATGACCAGCTGCTGCAGGAACAGGTCGCGGATCTGCTCGACGGTGAAGGGCGTGGTCTCGGCCTCGTGGCCGCGTTCGGCGACGTGTTCCTGCACGAACGCCAGCGTGGCCGCCTCGTCGCGCTGGTCGACCAGCACCGCGTCGCGGATCTTCACCGCGACCGGCAGGATGACGATGTCGTGTTTCTCGAAGAAGTCCTTCGGCAGGTCGCAGGCCGAGTCGACGACGATTCCGATGCGCATGGTGCCTCCAGTCGATGGTCGCAGTGCATTCCGGAGAGACGCATGAAGTGTAGCTTGCGGAGCGTGAAAGGCGTCGGCGCGGGCTACTCCACCCGCGCCGGATACGCGCGCGGCAGCGCGCCGGCTTCGGCCGACGGCTCCGCGCGCAGGTAGCGGTCGCGCAGTTCGGTCTGGCGCGAGCGCATCGGGATTGCGCGGCCGCCCAGCCAGACCTGCTCGGCGACGTTGGCGACGTCCAGCGGATCGCCGCTCCACAGCACCAGGTCCGCGGTCTTGCCGACGGCGATCGTGCCGAGGCGGTCGCCGACGCCGAAGGTTTCGGCGGGCACGCGCGTGAGTCCGGCGAGTCCGTCCTCCCACGGCAGCCCGTTCGCCACCGCGTTGCCGGCCAGCTGCCGCACCTTGCGCGCGTTGTGCGAGGCGTCGCCCGACTGGGTGAAGCCCACGCGCACGCCCGCCGCGCGCAGCCGCGCCGCGTTCTCCAGGGTGGCGCCGATGCGGTCGAAGTTGCCGGGCAGGTTCACCAGCGGATCGAGGAACACCGGCACGCCCGCCGCGGCGATCTGCGGCGCGAGCTTCCAGGCCTCGGCGCCGCCGGAGATCGCGATCTTCAGCGCGTGCTTCTGCGACCAGCGCAGCAACTGGCGGATGTCGGCGGCGCGATCGACCTCGACCACGATGCGGCCGCCGTTGCCGAGGTAGCGCTGCAGCGTGGCGCGGCCTGCCGGCGTGAGCAGGGCGAAGCCCGAGTCCGCGGACATGCGGCCGTTGGCCTCGGCGACGAGCCGGTCGAGCAGCATCCACTGGCCCGCGCGCGAGGAACCGGAGAGGTTCGACGCGCCGCTGCCCAGCGCGACGAACAGCACCTTCGGCCCGCTCGGGTCGGGGCTGCCGTCGAGCCGCACCACCGCGCCCTGGCCACCGATGATCGAGCCGCCGACGGTGCTGCTGGCGGTGAGCAGGGTGAAGCCGATGCCCTCCACGCGCGCGACCGGCAGCAGGATCGATTCGGGGTTGTAGGCCAGGGTGACGTCGAACTCGGGGCGCACCGTGATGTCCTTGGCGCCCTCGCCCAGCGCGAGCGAGACGTCGCGGGTCGAGGCCTCGCCCGAGACTTCCTCGATGCCGATGCCGGTGATGCCGCCGAAGAACGCCGGCGTGAGCGGGCGGCCCTGCGCGTCGATGACCAGCGCCGCGCCAGCGGACAGGCCGCTGCCGATCGCGGCGATGCGGCCGCCCTGCACCAGCACGTCCGCGTTGCGCAGCGTGCCGCGGTCGGTCGCGGTGTGGACGGTGGCGTTGCGGAGCAACACATCCTGCGCAAAGACGCTGAATGACGCCAATCCTGCCAACAGCATCGTCATCCCGGCGAAAGCCGGGATCCATTTTGACTTTGATGCTTTCGCCAATGGTCTCGACCACAAGAGCCAGATGGATCCCGGCTTTCGCCGGGATGACGGTATCGTGGGTTCGACACGGCGGCTCATCGCACACCTCCCTGCGCGGCCGACTGGCCGAGCATGAAATCGGTCACCGGCTGCCGCGACGGATCCTGGCGGTCGTAGACGCGCGCGCCGTCGATGTACACCTGTTCGGCCTGCGCATACACGCTGAAGGGATTGCCGTTCCACAGCACCACGTCGGCCATCTTGCCGGCTTCGAGCGTGCCGGTGCGATCAAGCACGCCCAGCGCCTTGGCCGCGTTCTGCGTGAGCCAGCGGATCGCGCGCTCGGGCGGGATCTCGATGCCCGCGCGCTTCGCGTTCGCGATCACCTTCGCCGCCTCCTGGTTGAGTCGCTGGATGCCCTCGTCCGAATCCGAATGCACGATCGCGCAGCTGTTGGCCGGGCGGTCGACGATCGCGATGTTCTCCTGGATGCCGTCGAAGGCTTCCATCTTGAAGCCCCACCAGTCGGCCCACAGCGCGCCGCAGACGTCGGCGGCGGCGAGCCGGTCGGCCAGCTTGTAGGCTTCCACGCCGTGGTGGAAGGCGGTGACCTTGAAATCGAATTCCTTCGCCAGGTCCAGCATCTGCGCCATCTCGTCGGCGCGGTAGCAGTGGATGTGGACGAGGATGTCGCCGTCGAGCGCGCCGGCCAGCGTTTCCAGCTTGAGGTCGCGCTTGCCCGCGTCCTTGCCGGCGCGCTTGTTCGCATACTCGCGCGCGTCGATGAAGGCCGCGCGGTAGCCGGCGACGTTGCCCATGCGCGTCGACGGGCCGCCCTTCTGGCCGTAGACGCGCTTGGGGTTCTCGCCGCAGGCCATCTTCAGCCCGTGCGGTGCGCCCGGGAACTTCATGCCCTGTGCGGTGGTGGCGGCGACGTTCTTCAGGGTCACGCCGCGGCCGCCGACGAGGTTGGCCGAACCGGGCAGGATCTGCAGCGCGGTCACGCCGCCGGCCAGCGCGGCGCCGAAGCCGGGGTCCTGCGGCCACACCGAGTGTTCGGCCCAGACCTGGGCAGTGACCGGCGCAGTCGCCTCGTTGCCGTCGCTGTGCGCGCGGGCGCCGGGGCTGGGATAGACGCCCAGGTGCGAATGCACGTCGATCAGGCCCGGCGTCACCCACTTGCCGCTGCCGTCGACGCGGATCGCGTCGGCCGAAGCGGTGAGGCCGGTGCCCACGGCGGCGACCCTGCCGCCCTGCAGCAGTACGTCGGCGCCCTCGAGGCGGCGGCCGTCGCCGGTGAGCACGGTCGCGCCGGCGATCAGCACCGGGTTGGATGCGATCGGGCGATAGGTACTGGCGTAGGCCTCGCCGACGACGTCGGCCCTGGCGGCGGGCGGCGGCGCATCGCTGGAGGCGGTGCTCGCGCAGCCGGCGAGCAGGGCCGCGCAGAGGGCGGCGGTCAAGGGTCGAAGCATGGCGGTCTCCCCGGGGAATCCCGCGACGGTAACGGTTCGCCGCCGGAACGCCAAGCCGCCAAAGGTCACGGTGCGTGACAGAATGCGCGGAAGGAGGCGACGCGATGAAAGAGAAGGAACAGATCGTCGAAAACTGGCTGCCGCGCTATACCGGCGTGCCGCTCGACGGCTTCGGTGAACACATCCTGCTGACCAACTTCGGCGGCTACGTCGGCCACTTCAGCCGCCTGACCGGCGCGCAGATCGTCGGCCTCGACCGGCCGATGCCCAGCGCCACCGCCGACGGCATCACCATGATCAACTTCGGCATGGGCAGCCCCAACGCCGCGACCATGATGGACCTGCTGTCGGCGATCTCGCCCAAGGCGGTGTTGTTCCTCGGCAAGGCCGGCGGCCTCAAGCGCAAGAACCAGCTCGGCGACCTGGTGCTGCCGATCGCGGCGATCCGCGGCGAGGGCACGTCCAACGACTACCTGCTGCCGGATGTGCCGGCGCTGCCCGCGTTCGCGCTGCAGCGCGCGGTCTCGACCATGATCCGCGACCTCGGCCACGACTACTGGACCGGCACGGTGTACACCACCAACCGCCGCGTCTGGGAGCACGACGAGGCCTTCAAGGAGCGCCTGCGCGCGATGCGCTGCATGGCCATCGACATGGAGACGGCGACCGTGTTCGCCGCCGGCTTCGCC